>JAHFTG010000430.1 GCA_023269455.1 Opitutaceae bacterium
AATTCCGGCTATCTCGACGGCATCGCGACCGACGGTGTGCGTCAGCATCTCGCGCATGATTTCGACGCCATCTATGTCGTGGATCTCGGCGCCAACGTGCGGAAGAATCCGAAACTCTCCGGCACGACCCACAATGTCTTCGGCATCCAAGTAGGTGTGAGCATCGCGCTTTTCGTCCGCCACAAGCAGAAGGAGCTGAAGCCGCGCAAGTGCGTGATCCGCTATACCGAGGTTGGCGACGATTGGACCAAAGAGCGAAAATGGGAATGGCTCGCGGACAAAGCGAGCGTCTCCGGCGTGAAGTGGCGCACGCTCAAGCCCGACGAGCGAAATACTTGGCTGCACGACGAGGAAGCTTCCGGATTCGACAAACTTTTACCCATCGGATCGAAGGAAACCAAGGCACTCGATAGCCTCGATGCGAAGGCGGTTTTCCGAACCTATTCGCTCGGCGTCTCGACCAACCGCGACTCTGTCGTCTACGGCTTCAATCGCGAAAAACTAAGCAAGCGGGCTTCGGACTTCGCTGATGACTACAACTCTGAAGTCTCACGTTATCAGCGAAAGAAACCGTCGGTTGATGAACTCGACACCTTCCTAGCATTACTCCGTTAGGTTAAATCGACAACGACGTCATCAAATTTCAGGCCGCAGCAGAAGCAAAAGCCGGTCGACCTCACCAGCCACGGCCGGATCGCCCGGAGGGTCTGTTCCCACGTTGCACCAGAAGTTTTTTTTGGCGCGTGCGTGGATGGTGAGGATAAAGAGATAGGCGAGTGCGCTAAGGACGAGGTGATGGTGAAAGCCGTTCCACGAGCGGCCTTCAAAATGGTCGAGTCCGAGGTCGTCTTTGGCCCGTTGGAAGTATTGCTCGATGTGCCAGCGGCTGCGGCTGAACGCCAGACAGCGCGCTTTGGTGGGCGGCCGGTGCAAATGGGCCAGATAGTAGTGATACGGTTCGGCGGCGTCGGCCGGCCAGTCGATCACGAGCCAGAGTTTTTCAAGTTCGCCGCCAGCCTTGCGCAGGGCGTGCTGCAACCAGACTTCGCACCAAGCCAGGCGCGTCGTGCCGCGCTCGCCGCGGGCCGTTTTCCAACTGGCGGATTGCCAGTGGGCGGTGGGAATGGCGGCGGCGATTTGCACCAGAGTTTGGGACGGGGGTGCATCGGCCGTCGGATGCCGTCGGACCTGCTTGAGTTCGGTGGGCACTGCAAAGCTCCAGCCTTTATGCTTGGCCGCGTCGACTTGCAGAAAAAACTCCAGGTCGAGTTCGCGCAGTCCGGCCCGAAACTCGGCGTTATCACCATAGGCCGCGTCACCCAAAATCGGCGCACGCGCCACACCGTCCGCCAGCGCCTCCCGGATCAACTGGAGCGCGATCATCGGCTTGGTCGCAAAATCGATTTCCTCGGGCACGCCCGCCCGCGCGCACCGCGCCCGATCTTCCGTCCAGCTTTCCGGCAGATAAAGCCGGCCGGCAATCGGGGCGGCGATCCAGCCGTCGGTCACCACCACCTCGACACTGACCTGGCAGTTGGCCTGCTTGCCCACCGAGCCACAATATTGATGCGAGACGCCAACCGAGTGCTGGCCCTGCTTCAGCCAGCCGGTCTCATCGACCACCCACGCAGCCATCGGCTCCAAGTGCGGAATGATCTCCTGGCGCACCACCGTCCACACCGCTTGATCACTCCACGGACTGTCGCTCACAAACTGCTGCAGGCCCTGCGGGTCCACTCCGAGCCGCTCCGCCATCGGTTCAACCGACTTGCGCTGGCCCGGCATCAGCAGTCCCTGCACGTAGCGCGCCGCGGCCACCCGGCGTTCACTTCGTCCAAGCTCGGCCACCACCGGAGTCAGAAAACCGACCAGGTGCTTCGCGCTGCGCTGAAAAAGCGGTCCGGACCATTCCATGCCGGCAACGCTTACGCTGCGGATATGGAATTCGCAACCTTAAACTTAACGGAGTAATACTAAATGATTTCAATTCCGCGGGCCGTTCGTGTCCCCGCCGTGGATGGGTAGAAATCGACCGGGGTGCGGACCGGGAGGTTCGCCTTTCAGAAAACACGATCGCCGCCAACCGCTGGAAAAGGGAATCAGCGGGTAAGCGGGATCAACGCCCGCAGCCGCGGGTCGCGCAGATAAAGCCCGCCCCAAATCAGCACACCGAACACAACGTGCAGATAGACCGCATCGCCGATGCGCACATGGGTCGCCATGGCGCCGCCCATATAGCCGGTGAGGAGGATGGCACCCAACACCGCGGTGCGCGGAACCAAATAGACTGCGGTGCACGCGAGTTCCAGCAGGCCGAGCGTGAGCGCGAGGCCGACCGGCCAGCCCAGTCTGGCCAAACCCTCGTCGAGTTGGGGCGGATGGATGAGTTTCATGACGCCACTGAAGGTTAGCATCAGCCCGGGCACGGCGCTCATGATGCGGCCGGTCCAAAGCGCTGCTTTCGAAATGGTGGTGGGCGGGGTGGTGGTTTCCATGGGATGGTCTATTAGGGGTGGAGTCGCGAATGCAATTCAACGGGTGCGGGACGTCAATTCCGCGAGACGGTCGAGGCATTGGCTCCAGCCGCCCTCATGGTCGTCGCGGTCTGCCGCGGATTGGAAGTTAGCGTGATGGAGCGTGAGTTTCGTCTGCGCGCCATGGTCGGCCAGGGTCACGGTCACGAGATTGGTGCTGCGGAATCGCAGGCCTTCCTCGTCGTCGCGCACCCAGGTGAACACCAGCCGCTCGGGTTCCACGATTTCGCGATACTCCCCGCGCACCCAGTGATCCGTGCCGTCGGGCGCGCGCATGCAGAACCGGTAGCTGCCGCCGGCGCGAAAATCGACCTCGCAGGTGGGCAGCGTGAAGTTCCGCGGCCCCCACCAGCGGGCGAGGTGCTCTGGGCGCGTCCACATGTCGAAAACAAGGTGACGCGGCGCATCGAGCAACCGCGTCAGCACCAGGGCGTGCTCGGTCGGATCGGGCCGGACGTTCATGCGGTCTCAGCTCAAGTGCGCGACCGTCGGGCAAAGAGCCAGCCGCCAAACCAGCACTGTGGGATGGCCAGCACAGCGAGCGAAACGGGATACCAGCGCGGGCCGAGCCCGGCATTCCAAGTTGCCACGATGCCCACGATCCCGAGCAGGGTGCCGACGAAGCCCAGGATTACGGCGTGCCGCAGCGGCCGGTCGGGCGCGAGCCGGGCGGTGAGATAGGCGCCGGCGATGCTGATCACGAGGCGAT
>JAHFTG010000302.1 GCA_023269455.1 Opitutaceae bacterium
CGACGCTCCACAAGGTTTACGCCACCACCGAAGGCGGCGCACGCCGGCTCCTGTTCTTTTGCCGTCACACTCCCGCCGGAACCGGCCCGTCCCAAGAACGCTGGGTGCTCCTCTTTTACCGGGACAAGTCGGATGCGGTGGGCAGAAACATGAGTCACAAAAACAAGGAATTCGTCGTCGAACTCGGCAAAAACCTCCAGGCGGCGTTGACGGATATCGCCGCGAGCACGCCCCGTGATTTGCGCTACGATTTGTTTTAACTCCGCTGATCGTCCATGGCCACGAGACGGGCCGGCTCATCACCGAACACCTCCTCCAGAACAAGGACCGCGCCAACTATGGCGGACAGGTTTTCACGCATCTCGCGACCGACACCGACATCAGCAAACGCACGCTCCACGAGTGCGCCCAGTTTGCCCGCTGCTTCCCGATTGTGCGCGACCGCGCACAATTGAACTGGTCGCACCACCAAGGCGAAGAGCTGAGAGTCTGCTCTCAGACTCCTCAAAGGGGCATCAGCCGCCCCTCCGCTTAATCGTGGAGTCCAATGGCCGGAACCGCTCCCAGAGAATCGCCCCCCCGTTGGGCGATTCCATTAGTGGTTAAACCTCTCCAGTCCGCCCCCCATTCACACCGCGTGCTGCTCGATGAAGGCGCGGATGGCGGCGGGATCGGCTTTCAGGAGATGCTTTTGCAGCGGGCGTTTTTTCAGGAGTTCCAAGCTCGGGTCGGTGGGCTCAATGCCGATGGCGGCCTTGATCGTGTCGGGGAACTTGGCCGGACTCGCGGTCGCCAGCACCAAGCTGGGGCGATCCTTCGCCAGATCGGCGAACGCACACGCGGTGTGCGGATCGACGATGTAGCCGTAGCGTTCGTAAACCGACTTGATGATGCTGGGGATCTCCGCGTCGGCGCAGCGCGAGGCGCTGAAGGTGTCGCGGTTGAAATTTTCGAACGTGTAGCCGCCGGTCGTCTTGAAGGTGTGCATGACCTCGCGGACTTTCGCGGCGTCGCGGCCCACGCTCAGGTAGAGGAAGCGCTCGAAGTTGCTCGACACCTGGATATCCATCGACGGCGCGAGCGACGGCGTGACGGCCGACACCCGGTAATCGCCCGTGGTGAAGAGCCGGTGGAGGATGTCGTTCTGGTTGGTGGCGACTTTGAAACTACGGATGGGCACGCCCATTTTCTGGAGCAGCCAGCCGGCGAGCACGTTGCCAAAATTGCCCGTGGGGACGACGAACTCGGTCTCGGCCCGCGTCGCGGCGGGCAGGCGCAGGTAGGCGTAGAGGTAATACACGCACTGCGCGAGGACGCGGGCGAGGTTGATGGAGTTGACCGCCGAGAGCCGGTGATGCGTGCGGAAGGCCTGGTCCGCGAAGAGTTCTTTCAACGCAGCCTGGGCGTCGTCGAAGGAGCCATCGACGGCGAGGGCGTAAACGTTGTCCGCGCCGGTGCAGGCCATCTGGCGTTCCTGAAGCGGCGACGTGCGGCCATCCGGATAAAGGATGAAGATCGCGGTGCCGGGCTTGCCGAGGAGGCCGTGGATCGCGGCGGAGCCGGTGTCTCCGGAGGTGGCGCCGAGGACGTTGATCGTCTGCCCGCGCGTGGCACACTGGTGCTCGTAGAGGTTGCCGAGGAGCTGGAGCGCGAAGTCTTTGAAGGCGAGCGTGGGGCCGTGGAAGAGCTCCAGGACGGACGTGCGGTCGTCGAGTTTGACGATGGGCGCGATGTCGGCGTGAGCGAATGTGGTGTAGCTCTTGGCGATGATCGAGCGGAGGGTCGCCGGCTCGATGTCGGTCGCGAAGAGTTTCAGAAACTCGAAGCAGAGTTCGGCGTAAGGCAGCGGCTCAAAGCGGGCGAGATCGGCGGCGGTGAACTGCGGGAGCGTTTCCGGCAGGTAAAGCCCGCCGTCGGGCGCGAGGCCGGTGGCGACGGCATCGGAGAAGCCGAGGGAGGGAGTCTGTCCGCGAGTGGAGACGAAACGCATGGAAAGTAGCGAGTAGCGAGTAGCGGGTAGGCGGAGATCGGAGGATGCTCGCTGCTCACTACCCGCTACTCGCTACTTCTCAAAATCAGAGCTTGTCCAACTCGAAGGCGGCGTGGGCGAGGCGGGCGGCTTCGTCGGCCTTGGCCTTGTCGATGATGACGGAGATTTTGATCTCGGAGGTGCTGATGAGCTCGATGTTGATCGCCGCATCGGCCAACGCCGTGAAGAGCGTGGCGGCGACGCCGCTGTGTGTCTTCATGCCGACGCCGACGACGGAGAGCTTGGCGATGTTTTCGTGGATCGCGACCTGGCCTCCGCCGAGGGCTTCGAGGACGGGCTCAAGCGTGCGCTGGGCGCGGGCGCTGTCGGTGAGCGGCACGGTGAAGGTGAGGTTCGCGATGCCGTTGCGGCCCACGTTCTGCACGATCATGTCCACGATGATGCTGGCGTCGGCCAGGGCGCGGAAGACCTTCGCGGCGGAGCCGGGCTTGTCGAGGATGTTGGAGACGATGATCTTGGCCTGGTCTTTATCGACGGCGACGCCGCGGACGACGACCTTTTCCATGTAGGCGACTTCTTGTTTCACGATGGTTCCTGGGTTGTAATTAAAGGAGGAGCGGACTTCGAAAACGACGCCGTATTTGGCGGCGAATTCGACGGAGCGGGACTGCATGACTTTCGAGCCGGACGAGGCGAGTTCGAGCATCTCGTCGTAGGAAATTTCCTGTAGTTTGCGGGCGTCTTTGATGACGCGGGGATCGGCGGTGTAAACGCCGTCCACGTCGGTGTAGATCTCGCATTTGTCGGCCTTGAGGGCGGCGGCGAGCGCGATGGCGGTGAGGTCGGAGCCGCCGCGACCGAGGGTGGTGATCTGGCCTTCGTCGTTGATGCCTTGGAAGCCGGCGACGATCACGACCTTGCCGGCGACGAGGTCTTTCTCGATGGGCTTGGCGTTGATCGTTTTGATCTTGGCCTTGGTGTGGACCTTGTCGGTGAAGATGCCGGCCTGCGCGCCGGTGTAGGAGATGGCGTCAACGCCGACCCCGTGGAGCGCCATCGCGGTGAGAGCGATGGTCTCCTGCTCGCCGACGGCGAGGAGTTGGTCGAGCTCGCGGTCGCTCGGGTTGGCGCAGAGGGCCTTGGCGCGGGCGATGAGTTCGTTGGTCACGCCGGCGCGGGCGGAGACCACGATGACGAGCTCGTTGCCGTCGTCGCGGATCGCCTTGATGCGCTCGGCGACCTTGCGGATGC
>JAHFTG010000303.1 GCA_023269455.1 Opitutaceae bacterium
CCCGGCTACGTCCCCCCCGCCGACATCAAAAACCAGCTCGTCCGCGCCGATTCCCTCTGGACCATCGCCGCCATCAACGTGGACTACACCACCTTCAAACCCGCGATCACCCCCGCCGACGCCGACCTCGAAAAATATTTTGAAGACAACTCCTTCCGCTACGAAATCGCCCCCAAGGTCAGCCTCGCCTACCTCGATTTCCCCTCCGCCGATTTCATCTCCAAAGTCAACGTAACCGACGCCGAAGTCCGCGCCTACCACGACGCCAACCCCTCCCGCTTCCCCAAGCCCGCCGCCTCCAAGGCGCCCTCGCTCCTCGTCACTCCCGCCACCGGCCCCGATGCCGATTTCGCCGCCGTGCGCCCGCAGGTTGAAACCGCCCTGAAACTCGAACGCGCCCAGCGCCTTGCCGCCGAAACCGCGTCCGACATCTCCGTCGCCCTCTACGAAGGCAAGATCACCCCCGCCGGTCTCGACGCCTTCCTCGCCGCGAAATCCCTCACCCTCAAATCCGCCGCTCCCTTCGACCACGACACCGTCCCCGCCGAACTCGCCGGCACGCAAGTCGCCGACGAAGCCTTCAAACTCGGCGCCGACCGCCCCTTCTCCGACGTCGTCTCCACCGTCCGCGGCGCCGCCATCCTCGTCTGGAAAGCGACTATCCCCGCCAGCAAGCCCGCCTTCGCCGACGTCAAGACCCACGTCGCCGCCGACTACGTTGCAAACGAAAAACGCAGCCGCTTCGTCGCCTTCGGCCAAACCCTTCGCGCCACGCTCGAAGCCCGCCTGAAAACCGGCGCCTCCCTCGAAAAAGCCGTCGAATCCGCACGCACCACGACCACCGCCAAGATCGACCTCAAGACCTATCCCGCCTTCACCCTCTCGACCCCGCCCAAGGACATCGACTACTCGCTCTACGGCGCGATCGACACCTTGGAAAAAGGTCAGCTCTCCGAGATGATCATCTCCGGTGACAAAGGCATCATCGCCTACGCCGCCGACAAGAAGCTCCCCGACCTCGATCCGGCGGGCGCGAAGTTCACCGAGACCCGCACCAAGCTCGCCGCCTACACCGCCAAGCGCGATGCCAACGACTACCTCCGCGAAATCGTCGAGCAAGAGCTCGCCAAGTCCGCCCCCTCGCTCGCGCAGTAATTCGCACGCCCCGTTTCGTTCACGTCTATCCAAAGGCGGCCCCCAAACGGGCCGCCTTTTATTGCCCCGCTCCCGCCCCCCGGCGGCATCAGCCGCCCCTCCGCTTAATCGCGAAGGCCATTGGCCGAAGCCACTCCCACCGAATCGCCCCGTTGGGCGATTTCCTTAGTGGTCAAAAAATCCGAACTCCGTTTCCGATTCCGCCCACTCCACCCGTCGCGCAGAAAGTGACTGGCCAAATCCCCGCTCGCATGGTGCGCTCATCCCGCATGCCCCTGTATCGCTACCTCCCCGCCAAAGCCCCGTGCAAACTGTGTGGCGACGGCTTCGAGCACCGCCAAAGCGCCCAAGACCCCGCGCTCGCCTCCTGCCCGACCTGCGGCCAGACCGTTTCCCGCGTCATGCCCCAGCCTGTCAACACCCCTAAAATCACCGCGCCCCTTTCGATCTCCCGCGCCAAACAAGCCGGCTTCAGCGTTCTCAAGCGCACCTCCAACGGCGACTTCGAGAAACAATGATTTAGCCTCCGCCGATTTCCCGCGCTTCGCCCCAAATCCCCTCTCTTCCGCCCCCATGATCCGCCCGTCCGTGTTTCGTGCCGCTCTCGTTTTGCTGCTCCCGCTCTTCGCCTTCGCCCAGGAAAAAACCGCACCTGCCCCCGCCGCCTCCACTCCAACCGCGCTCACCCTGGAAGAATGCGTCGCCCGCGCGTTGAACAAAAACTTCGATCTCCAGATTCAGCAGTTCTCCACCCAAAACGCCCACGACGAAGTAATCTTCGCCGACGCCGGCTACGACCCCACTTTCGTTCTCAACGCCAGCCGCGCCGGCAGTCGCGACGCCAACGCCGCGCCCGTCTCGACCTCGCAGCAGGACCAGGCCCGCTTCGGCGTCACCCAGCAGATCATCACCGGCGCCACCGTCACCGCCAGCACCGCGCTCGACCGCAATAAGGTCAACGCCTCCACCACGCCTGCCCCGCTCTACAATCCCGTTTACAACAGCGACCTCTCCCTCGCCATCACCCAGCCGCTGCTCAAAGGCGCCGGCGTCACCATCAACCGCGCCGCCATCGCCCGCGCCAAACTCGGCGTCACCCGCGCCAACTATAATTTCAAGAGCGTCGTCCTCAACGTCGTCCGCAACGTCGAGGGAGCCTACTACAACCTCGCCTTCGCCCGCGAACAGTTGCGCGTCTATGAGTTCAGCCTGGAAGTCGCCCAAAAACTCCTCGACGAAAACAAATCCCGGCTCAACACCGGCGTCGCCACCGACCTCGAAGTCCTCCAATCTCAAGTCGGCGTCGCCAACGCCCGCCGCAGCATCCTCCTCGCGCAGCAAACCGTGCGCGACAGCGAGGACGCCCTTCTCCAGCTCATCGGCCAGTTTGAGTTCAATTCCCCGCTCGGCACCGTGCGCCTTTCCGACGATCCCGTGCCCGAGGTTTCCTTCGACCACTCCTACGCCCTCGCGATGGTTAATCAGCCGGACTACGCCGCCGGCAAAGTCTTCGCCGAGCAGTTGAAGCTCGACGCCCTCGTCGCCAAAAGCAACCGCCTCCCCTCCCTCGATCTCGGTGGCGCCCTCGGCTACAACAGCAAAGACAGCGACTCCTACGGCAGTGCCGCCAACAACGCCTGGTCCGGAGATTCCTACAACTGGCAGGTCGATCTCACGCTCACTTTCCCCTGGGGCTTGCGCGCCGAGCGCGCCCGCTACCGGCAGGCGATGGCCAACCTGAACCAGCAGGAAGTCAGCCTGCGCCAGCTCGACCAAAGCATCCTCGCGCAAGTCCGCTCCGCCGTCCGCTCCGTGGACACCAATCGTGAAACCGTAAAAATCTCCGACCTCTCCACCGAGTTGAGCGAGAAACAATTCGAGTTCGAAAAAGCCCGCTACGAAGCCGGCCTCTCCACCTTCCGTTTCGTTCAGCAATCACAGGCCGACCTCGACACCGCCCGCGTGAACGAACTCCAGGCCCGCGTCAACCTGCGCCTCTCCCTCGCCGACCTCGCCCGCCTCGAAGGCAGCTCGCTCGACCGCTATAAAATCAAGCTGGAAGAGTGACGCCTCCGGTTGG
>JAHFTG010000304.1 GCA_023269455.1 Opitutaceae bacterium
CTTCGAGGTGATCTGTGGAAATCTGCCCCAAGGGCGGGGTGGGTGCGGGAGGCATTTAGCGGAAGAGGTTATATTTGACCACCGCATAGAGGGCGCGGAAGCCGTCGCGCCAGCCGATTTTTTTGCCCTCTTTGTAGGTGCGCCCGTAGTAGCTGATGCCGACCTCGTAGATGACCACGTCCAACTTGGCGACTTTGGCGGTAATCTCGGGCTCGAAACCGAAACGATTTTCCTCGATAGTGATTTTTTGGAGGACGTCGCGTTTGAAGACTTTGTAGCAGGTCTCCATGTCGGTGAGGTTGAGGTTGGTCATCATGTTGGAGAGCAGGGTGAGACCTTTGTTGCCCACCATGTGCCAAAAATAAACTACGCGGTGAGCCTCGCCGCCGGCGAAGCGGGAGCCGAAAACGACGTCGGCTTTTCCGGCGAGGATCGGTTGGAGTAGCTTGGGGTATTCGGCGGGGTCATACTCGAGGTCGGCGTCTTGGACGATGACGATGTCGCCGGTCGCGGCGGCGAAACCGGTGCGGAGCGCGGCGCCTTTGCCTTGGTTGGTTTGGTGGTAGATGATCTTGTCGGCCAGAGCGGCGATCTCGGTGCGGAGGAGATCGCGGGTGCCGTCGGTCGAGCAGTCGTCCACGATGATGATTTCTTTGTCCTCGGCGATGGGCGCGCTGCGCACGAGGTCCACGATCTGGCGGATGGTTTTCGCCTCGTTGTAGCAGGGAATGACGATGGAGAGCTTCATGGAAGAGGCGGTGAACTTACGCGGGGAAACGCGTGAAAATTCAATCTCGGTGTGGGAGCAGGAGGAGGCTATCGGGTGCTATTTACAAAGTTTTAGTGGGAGGGAGGGGAATAGGGCGGACGGTTTTTTGAGGGGATTGACCCGGTCGGCGAGGTGCGCACTCTCAGCGGATTCATGGTGTCAACCGTTGCTCAACCGCCGCATGTCCGCATTCGCCCGTCGCGGGGATGGACGGCGTTAAAGCTGGGCGAGCTGTGGGAGTTTCGCGATGTGCTGGTGATGCTGACGCTGCGCGATGTGAAGTTGCGCTACCGGCAGACGGCGCTGGGGGTGGTGTGGGTGGTGTTGCAGCCGCTGATGGCGGGGGCGATTTTCGCGGTGGTGTTCGGGCATTTCGCCAAGCTGCCTAGCGGCGGGCGGCCTTACCTGTTGTTTGTTTTTGCGGGGTTGTTGGGGTGGAATTTGTTCGCGGGAATTTTGCAGCGGGCGGGGAACAGCTTGGTTACAGAGGCGCGGTTGATCACGAAGGTTTATTTCCCTCGGTTGTTGATTCCGTTTGCGGCGGCGGCGGCGGCGCTGGTGGATTTTTTGGTGTCGCTCGTAGTGATGGTGGGACTGCTATTGTGGCAGGGTGTATGGCCGGGGACTTGGTTGCTGCTGCTGCCGGTGGTGTTGGCGGTCGTCTTGGGACTGGCGGTGGGAATAAGTCTGTGGGTTTCGGCACTGAATGTGCGCTACCGGGACTTCATGTATGCGCTGCCGTTTTTTATTCAGGTGTGGATGTATGCTTCGCCCGTGGTTTATGGGATGGAACTGGTGCCGGAGCGCTGGCGGAGCGTGTTTGCGCTTAATCCGTTGACGGGGGTTCTGGAGGGGTTTCGGGCGGCGTTGCTAGGAGGTGGACGCGTGGTGTTTGCGCCGTTGGCGGTGGCGGGTGTAATGGCCTTCGTCGCGCTTATTTCCGGGGCATTTTTCTTTCGGCGGGTGGAGAAGGATTTTGCGGATAATCTCTGAGGCGAACCGATGAACGATGTCGCTATACGCGTGGAGGGATTGGGGAAAAGCTACCGGCTGCGGAAGTCGGCCGGCGGTAGCGCGGGCTATCGGACGCTGCGTGACGAGGTGATGCAACTGCCTGCGCGGTTACGAGGGGCGTTGGGACGGACGGGGCAGTCTGAGGAAGAGTTCTGGGCGCTGCGGGATGTGTCGTTTGAGGTAAAACGGGGCGAGGTCTTGGGCGTGATTGGACGCAATGGAGCGGGGAAGAGCACGCTGCTTAAAATCCTGAGCCGGATCGTCGAGCCGACGACGTGAGCGGTGGATATTTACGGGCACGTTGGGTCGCTTTTGGAGGTGGGCACGGGGTTTCACCCGGAGCTTACGGGGCGGGAGAATATTTTTTTGAGCGGGGCGATCTTGGGGATGCGCCGGCATGAGGTGCGGGCGCGGTTGGATGAGATCGTGGCGTTTGCGGGGGTGGAGAGGTTTGTGGACCAGGCGGTGAAGCACTATTCGAGCGGGATGTATGCGCGGCTGGGTTTTGCGGTGGCGGCGCATCTCAATCCGGAAATTTTGATCGTGGATGAGATTTTGGCGGTCGGAGATGCGGCTTTTCAGGAGCGTTGCGTCGGGCGGATGAGGCATGCGGCCAATAGCGAAGGGCGAACGGTGATCGTGGTCAGCCATAGCATGGTCATGGTGCAGAATCTCTGCACGCGGGCGTTGTTCATGGAGGAGGGCATGGTGGGTCTTGATGGAGGAGTGGCTGAAGCGGTGCGGGCTTATGTAAACCTTGGGCAGGGGGAAGATTCGGGGCTGATACTTCTTGATGCGGTGGCCCGAAGCGGGGACCGGCGGGCTTGGGTGCGACAGATCGAGCTGCGGGACTCCTTAGGGGCTGTCGGCAACCGTTTCGCGTTCGGCGAGCCGTTTGAGGTGTGCGTGCGGGTATCGGCGGCCGTGCGATTGCCGGACTTTATCCTCGGGTTTTCGATCAACACGAGGGAGGGGCAGGTGGTGGCCTGCTCCAATCATTATGACGCGTTGCCGCGAGGGGCGCTTGAGGCCGGCGAGCATGTTTTTCGCGTGGTGGTGTCGGGATTATATTTGGCTCCCGGGACTTATGCGATGAGTTGGGCGATCACGGCGGGAAACCAGCGTGAGTCCCATGATTTTTTGCCGGATTGCGGGTTGCTGCATGTGGAGGCGAGGACTTTGGAGGCAGGGACTTTCATATCGCATTTCGATCTTCGTCCGGGCTGGGTGCGGCCGCCGTTGAAATGGCGGAAGGAGGGCGTTGCATGAACAAGCGCCCGTATGACTACGCGATTATCGGGGCGGGAATGAGCGGAGCAGCCTTCGGGCGGCTACTACAGATGTCCGGAGAGGAAAACTTTATCCTGCTGGAACGGAATGACGAGCCGGGCGGTCTTTGCCGGTCTCAAGCGGTGAACGGGCATGTGGTGGACACGGGCGGAGGG
>JAHFTG010000305.1 GCA_023269455.1 Opitutaceae bacterium
AGGCGGAGGGGAGGCTGGGTGGTTCGGTGACTCTCAACACTCAACTTTCATCTCTCAACTCACTCCGCTTTGAGCGGAGTGTGTTCTTCGCCGAGGTAGGCTTCGATGACCTTGGGGTTTTTGCGGATTTCTTCGGGGGTGCCGTCGGCGATTTTTACGCCGTAGTCGAGGACGGTGATGCGTTCGCAGACGCCCATTACGACGCGCATGGAATGCTCGACGAGGAGGATGGTGAGGTTGAAGCGTTGGTGGATTTCGCGGATGAGGCGGACGAGTTCGACTTTCTCGGAGGGGTTCATGCCGGCGGCGGGTTCGTCGAGGAGGAGCAGGCGCGGCCGGGTGGCGAGGGCGCGGACGATTTCGAGGCGGCGCTGCTCGCCGTAGGGAAGGCTGGTGGCGGGCGCGTGGCGGAAGCGAGCGAGGTTGAAGAGTTCCAGCAGCTCGTCCACGCGGGCGGCGATGGCGGTTTCGTCGGAGCGGAAACGTCCGAGGCGGACGAGGGTCTGGAACGGAGAGGCGGCGCGGTGGAGATTGGCGGCGGCGCGGACGTTGTCGAAGACGCTGAGGTGGGAGAAGAGACGGATGTTTTGAAACGTGCGGGCGATGCCGAGCGCGGTGACTTGATGGGGGCGCAGGCCGGAGAGGTCGTGGCCATCGAACCGGATGGTGCCGGAGGAGGCGGGATAGACGCCGGTGATGAGGTTGAAGAGGGTGGTCTTGCCGGCGCCGTTGGGGCCGATGAGGCCGTGGAGTTCGCCGGGGTTGAGCGCGAGGTCCACGGCGTTGACGGCGGTGAGTCCGCCGAAACGGATGGTGGCCTGATCGAGCTGGAGGAGGGCGGGGGGCATGGCTGAGAGCTTAGAGCTAAGAGGCTAGAGCAAGAACGGAAGCTGAGAGCTCGGAGTTCGGGGGAGGAGGAGGTGGTTTGAGTGGTTTGGAGGCTCTCGGCTCTAGCCTCTTAGCTCTTGGCTCCGCTTCGGGTCTTCCCGAGGCGGATGTTAAACAGGCCTTGGGGGCGGACGAGCATGAGCACGATCAGCAGGAACGAGTAGAGGATCATGCGGTATTCGGCGATGGGGCGGAGCACCTCGGGCAGAAGAGTGAGCAACACGGCAGCGAGGATGACGCCGAGGGTGTTGCCCATGCCGCCGAGGATGACCATGACGACAATCTCAATGCTCTTGGTGAAGTCGAAGCCAGAGGCGGTGATGCTCATCTTGAAGTGGCCGTAGAGGCCGCCCGCGATGCCGGCGAAAAACGCGCCGATGACGAAGGCGACGATCTTGTAGCGGGTGGTGTTGAGGCCCATCGCTTCGGCGGCGATTTCGTCGTCGTGGGTGGCGAGGAAGCCGCGGCCGTAGGTGGAGTTCACGAGGCAGCCGACCGTGAAGACGGTGATGGCGGCGAAGGAGAGAGTCCACGCGACGGTGGTGTAGTTGGGGATGCCGTTGAGGCCGAGCGCGCCGCCGAGCGGTTCGATGTTTTGGAAGATGACGCGGATGATTTCGCCGAAGCCGAGGGTGACGATGGCGAGGTAATCGCCGCGCAGGCGCAGCGAGGGAATGCCCACGAGCAGGCCAGCGAAGGCGGCGCAGAAGCCGCCGGCAAGCAGGGCTCCGAAGAAGACCGCGTTTTGAGCCCAGAGCGCGCCGCCGTCTTCGCCGAGCAGTCGCGGACCGATGAACATCGTGACGGCGGCGGAGAGATAGGCGCCGACGGACATGAAGCCGGCGTGGCCGAGGGAGAACTGGCCGGTGTGGCCGTTCACGAGGTTGAGCGAGACGGCGAGGATGATGTTGATGCCGAGAGTCGTGAGGATGTCGTTCGCGTAAGGATCGGTGATGAGGCGCGTGAGCGTGAAGCTGGCGATCAGCGCGCCGAGGAGGGCGAGGTGGGCGGGGGGGAACCTCCAGCAGGGGTTGAGAGTTGAGGGTTGAGAGTTGAGAGACACGGAAGGGGCGTCGGAAAAGTTGAGAGTTGAGAGAGGAAGGCGGAGGGATGTTTGGTTTTAGGTGATTCGGAAACTTTCAACTTTCAGCTCTCAACCCTCAACTTTGTCTTCAATCATACTTTCTCGACGTAGCGGCGGCCGAGCAGGCCGGTGGGGCGGAAGAGGAGGATCAGGATGAGCAGCGCGAAGGCGATGGCGTCCTTGTAGGTGGAGAGCTGGCTGCCGCCCACGAAGGTTTCAATGGTGCCGATGAGGAGTCCGCCGAGGGCCGCGCCGGGGATGTTGCCAATGCCTCCGAGCACGGCGGCGACGAAGGCCTTGAGGCCGGGCATCACGCCCATGAGCGGATCGACCGATTGGTAGTTGAGCGCGTAGAGAATGCCGCCTGCTCCGGCGAGCGCGGAGCCGAGGGCGAAGGTGAAGGAGACGACGACATCGGGGTTGATGCCGACGAGCTGGGCGGCGCGGGGATTGAGGGCGACGGCGCGCATGGCGGTGCCGATCTTGGTGCGGAAGACGATGAACTGGAGGGCGACCATCAGCACGAGGGCGACGCCGATGACGAGGAGCTGGTTGCTGGAGAGGGTGAGACCGCGCAACTGCCAGACGACCTGGGGAAACACCTGTGGGAAGGCCCGCGGGGCGGCGCCGAAGACATGTTCGTTTTGAAACGTGTATTCGAGAAGGAGAGAAACGCCGATGGCGGTGATGAGGACGTTGAGGCGAGGCGAGGCGCGCAGGGGGCGGTAGGCGAGGCGCTCGATCACCATGCCGAGGACGGCGCAGGCGACCATGGCGCCGATGAGGCAGACGAGTCCGCCCCACCACGTGCCGACGGGCAGGTGCTGGCCGAGGAAGCAGCCGGTGACGGCACCGACCATGAAGACATCGGAGTGCGCGAAGTTGATGAAGCGCAGGACGCCGTAAACCATCGTGTAGCCGAGCGCGATCAGGGCGTAGATCGCGCCGAGGGAAAGCGCGTTGAGAAGCTGTTGGAGAAACTCGGTCACTGATGGGTTGAGAGTTGAGAGCTGAGAGTTGAGAGACGGATTTGAGTTCTCATTTCTCAAGGGAGTTACGCAGACCACTGAGCATGCGGGAGATTTCGACGGCGGCTTCTTCGAGGCATTGAAAATCGAGGGCGCTGAGGAAAGCTTGATTTTTTGCGATGGTCGCTTGGGTGATGACCTCGAAAAGGGAACCGGTTGCGTAACCTAGGAATTTGGAGAAATCGGCCGGCGGTCTGGCCGAACCTTCGGCAATGTTGCTGGCCACC
>JAHFTG010000062.1 GCA_023269455.1 Opitutaceae bacterium
CAAGCGGCGAGGTTGATCGCGGAGATGATTCCCACGCTTGCGAGCAGCGTGCCGGTGCCGAATCCGAATGCCCAAGCCAGTAGGAATACTAGCCAGGTCCCCCAGAAAGCGCCGAGCACGATCGCAGATGCGAGACGCACCGGCAAATCGCCCCGGCTGATGGAAAACTCCTCGTCAAGGACGAGGCCCAGCCAGATGACGGAAACAAGCAACAGAAAGGCGATCATGGTGCCGCGTGATTACGGAGGAGATGGCGGCTCAATTGCCGTGAAGATACTTGCCAAGATCAAGTGAATCGAGAGCGGCATGACGATCATCGGTCCAGAGCACGGACCGTCCCGGGGGAAGCGGGTCATACGGTGTCACGGTGCGTTTTACCCGGCCGTCGTCTTCTTCGGCGGGCAGCCAGGCCGCCACTGCGGCGATCCGGTTGGGCGGAACCAGCAGGATATATTGGGTGCTCACGCAGTCCCAGTCGATCGTGGCCGTCGTGGAGCTGATATCGGTGACGACCTTCAGAGCGGACCAGCCTAGGGTGTGGGCGGTCGCGGCGATGATCGGGAAAAGATTAGTGTAACGATTGGTCGTATGGATGGCCAGAATACCCTGACGGCTTTCCAGGCGTTTGAAATAGACGCCCAAGGCTTCGCGCGTGAGCAGGTGGGGCGGGATGGCGTCACCCGAGAAGGCGTCAACGACGATCAGGTCGTAATCGGTCCTAGCGCCTTCGAGCCCCTTGCGTCCGTCGCTCTGAATGGTGTGAATCGTTCCGGGCGAGTCAGTGATGAAGGTGAAATAATCGCGCGCGATGCGAATCGCCTTCGGATCAATGTCCCAGAAATCAACAGTGTCGGTCGGGCGGGCGTAAGCCGCGAGAGTGCCGGCGCCGAGACCGATGACTCCCACATGAATGGACAGATGGTTTTTTTCCAGTTGTTCGATGGCGCGGCCTACGCCGGAGCTTTCCGTGTAGTAGAGCGTCGGGCGTCGCCGGGCTTCTGGAGTGGCGACGAGTTGCGTGCCATGAGTGGTGGTCTCGTTGGAGAGGATCAGGCCGTTTTGATCGGACTTCAGCATCGAGCAGCCGTAGATGTTGCGGAAGCGGCGGACCTGAAGCATTCCAGAGGACTGATCGGCGGTCTGCGTCCAAACCAAGCCCAGCACGGGTGCGAGCACGATCACGGCGGTCACGCCGACGGTCAGCGGGCTGCGACGATCAAGCAGGCGCACCAGACCGATGAGAACAAGGATGCAGGAGACGAAGATGAACTCCGAGGGACGCAGAAACGCCACGGGGGCCATCAAGCTCGCAAACAAACCGCCGAGCACGCCGCCGGCGGCCAGCACGAGATAGAAAAACGCGAAACGGTGTTGGGGGCGGGCCTCGTGCAGCAGGCCATTGCAAAAGAAGCTGCCGGAGGCGGTGAGAGAAAGTAGCCACAATGCCCTGACGCCGTCCACGGTGGCGCTGCCGACGCCTTTGGTGAGCATGAAACCCGCAAGACTGATGGCGAGCCAGCCCAGGCAGACGAGGGTAAACTGCGGACGCCAGACTCCCGAAAAAATTACCAAAAAACTGGCGAGATAAAGACCGAACGGTCCCACCCAGGCGACCGGGCCGGAGCCGATTTCGGCTGCCAGATGATGGGTCGCGCCTAGCATGCCCGCGCAGGCGAGGGCACTCAGGCCCAGCCACGCGGCGATGCGGCCATACGGGATGGTTTCCGAGACCTCGTCGGCTGGCGGCGCGGGCGGGGTCGAGCGCATGAAGATAAAACCGGCCACGCCGATCAACCCGATAAAAAGCGCGAGGAATACCTGCCAGAACGAAATCTGGTCGGAGAGCCCCACTGACTTTTCGATGGTGAAGGGGTAGAGCAACACGGCGAGGAGGCTGCCCGCGTTGGAAAACGCATAGAGGTGGTAGGGCACCGGCTGGCTGCGCCGGCGCAGCCAGCCGTGCAACAACGGTCCCGCGCTGAAAAGCAGCATCATGGCGGGCAGCGCCGCGACGGCGAGGGTGAGCACGATGCCGCCGATTCCGGTCCAACTGCTTTCTTGAACCCAGGACAGCCGGGTGCCGATCATGGCGATGATGCCGAGGCCCACTGTGGCCGCCACCTGAACCAGGGGCCGCCGGCCCAGCAGCCACGCGGCCCAACTGTAGCCCAGGAGCAGCGCGAGTTGGAAATAAACCATCGTCCCCAGCCAGGTGGAGGCGGATCCGCCCTGGACCGGCAGTAGAAGCTTGCCCACTAGAGGCTGCACGGAAAACGACAGGAAGGCGGCCAACGCGACGGCTGTGACGACGATCCCGAGCAGCAGTTTGTCCCGGACGGGTTGAGGCAGGAAAAAAGAGGGAAGACGCATAAAGCGGGTTTATGATGAGGAAACCAAGGCCAGTGCCGAACGCAGGGGCGAGGCGGCGATAGCGGGATAGGCTTCGCAGGGAGTCCAGCAGTTGGGACAGCGCGCCTCGGCGACGGCCTTGCGGACACCGTCGCGGCGGGCGGCCTCGATGATCGGCATGAGCGCGTAGCCGGTGGTACGCACGTTGCCCAGAGGCTTATCCCAGATGGTGCATGGATAGACCTCGCCCTTTTCGGAAAGGTAGGCGGTGGCGAGCAGCGCGGAGCAGCGAATGGAGGTGCGCCCTGTCGAGAGGTAGCGCATGGCTTCGGCGCGATACACGTGCTCAATGACACGCATGGCGGTGCCGCCGCAACTTTTGGTGTGGCTGGCGACGCTGCGCAGGGCATCGGCGATCTCGGCGCGGTGCGCGGAGCCGCCAAAGCCGTCTTTCGACTCACTGGCGGAGTTACCGTAGTAGTGCTGGGAGAGATGGGGGATGTTGACGTGAAACGCGCCCCAGTTAATCGGAGCCTCGTTCAATTCGCCGAGAGCAGCGTTGACGGCGGCGAAGGTGTCCTCGGCCAGAGCCGACGTGGAGCGGCCGCAGGAAGCGGTGTGGCCGTGTAGCGTCATGCCGACGAAGACGTTTTCTTCGCCGATCAGGCGGCGCACGGCGGCGAAGGTGGCGACGGCGTGCGCGAAGTCGTTGCGGATGCCGCGCAGACGGTCGTTTATCTCGGGCGGGCCGTCGATGGAAACGGTCACGATGAGACGGGCGCGCACGGATGCGTGAAGACGTTCGACGAGCCCGGCAATGCGTTTGGTGGCGATGCCGTTGGTGGGGAAATGGACGAGGAGCAGATCGGGGCACGCCGTGGAAAACGTCTCAACGACCTCGGCGAAATCGGGCCGGTCGGTGGGCTCGCCACCGGTGAAGTCGATCCACTGGAGAAACGGGTTGGCGGTCGCGACGGAGCGGACTTCTTCGAGGGTGAGCTCGTTGTCGAGGGCGCCGGGCGTGTCCTTGAGTTTCCAGATGTCGCAGTATTCGCAGCGGGAGTGGCAGCGCTTGGTGACGACAAAGATGAGCTTGGTGGGCCGGCCTTCGACCCCTGCGGCGGCCGCGAGCGTGCGACCGGAAAAACGGCTCCAAGAATAGAGACCACTCATTGCGTGATGGCGGCGGATGACGTGGCCGAGGTTGCGCGTGCGGAAGATTGAGGGACGGATTCGGCTGGCGGAGTCATGCCGGCGGAGAACTGCGACTCGGCGATCACGTGGTCCAGATCGGTGGGTTTCCCTAGAGGCTTATATTGTCCGCCGAACACGTCGCAGGCGTAAGCGGTGTCGAGACGGAAAAGAGCGAACTTGGACGCCTCGGCATTGCGACGGAAAAAGACGGTCGCGTGCGTATCGCGGATGAGGCTGCGCCAGACTTCGGCGAAGCGGGGCGTGGTGTTCATCCAATAATCCCAATGCAGGTAGATGCCGCCCGGGTATTGTCGGACCAGTTCGCGCAACTCAGAGCGGACCATGGGCTGGATGCTGTCCATCTGGGCGGCATTTCGGCCGAGTATGTTCCAGATGCAAGGGTCGGTGGAGATGACTAGAGAACCATGTGGAAGCATAGGGGCGACCTCGCGGCAGAAATCAATGTCGGCGCGGGCCTCGTTTGATTCGCGTCCCAGCGTGGGCACGAAACGCATGGTGTAGGCCCAGTTCATGAGAGCCACTACACTGAGTATGGTGAGCACTACCGGACGGCGTCTTAACAGCGCGATCAGAGCAGCCGCGCCGATGCCGACAAAAATAGCCACGGGCGCGGCTGATACGACCGCGTAACGAGAACTCGCGCCGTAGTAGTAGCCGCCGGCGTAAAAAGTTACGAAGATACCCCACGAGAGCACGAACCAGAGGCCCACGCAGATACCGAGCCACCAGTTGCGGACGGCCAGCCAGACCATGCCGGCGAGGGCGAGTACTGCCCCGGCGAGAGGAAACCACTTCCCCTGCACAAAATAACCGGCGTTGCTGTCCAGGTTTTTGACGATGAAAGACAGGTCAAAGCGCCGTCCGTCGGTCGCGCCCCAGTCCTCGGTATGGACCGACCAGAGGTGAAGCAGTTCGGGCGTGAGCAACGCGAGCGCCAGGGCCAGCGCCGCCCACGTGGTGCGGTCCTCCAGAAAGCGTCGGTCCGAAGCCCACAACAGGGTGGCCACCATCGGAAAAACGAGCAGGGATTCGGGACGGAAATAGGCGGCGAAGGCGACGGTCGCCGCGAGCAGGAGTCCGCTCAGAGGCGAACCTTCGCCGGTGAGCGGATCACGCAGCCGCGCATGCACGCAGGCGGCGAAAAATGCGACGATGGCCGCAGCGGCCGTCGAGGGTTCCACCGCCACGGTGTGGCCCCACCAAAGGACCAGCGGGGTGAACATGAAGGCCAGCGAAACCGCCATGGGCGCCAAGACAGGCAGGCGCAACGGGGCCATGATGAGGGCGAAGTAGAGAAACGCCGCCGCAAGGCCGGTGATCACGCGAGTGGCGGCGAAAGAGGCGTCCTCGGTGGCCCCGGCGAGCCGATAGACCCATGAGAGCACGTAGGGATGTCCGTTGGGCTGTTTGTTGACCCAGGAATCAAGCAGTTGGAAATCGCCATACTCGACGTTGGCGTGGCTCGCATATTCGGCCTTGCCCGTGTGGGCGATGGTCTGGCCGATCTGCATGTAGATATGCTCGTCGTAGAAAATACGGTTGGTCTTCGGCGCGAGCCCGCAGGCGAAAAAAGCCAGCACGCCCAAGCCCAGGCCAGTGAGGACATGGCGGCGTCCAAGCAACCGAACGAGCGGCACGAGCAGGCTGAAAAAACCGATCAAGCCGAGGGCGAGACAGGCATGCATGCCCCACACGGTTGAGACGCCAGCCATCGTCCGCTGTTCTGCATAGGGGTGCTCGACGACGACCCGCTGGGCCCAGAAAATAGTTCCACCCAAGGTCAGAAGACAAAACCCATACCACACGGAACGAGCCCATGAGGGAAGAGGCGGACAGAGCGGAGCGACCGGATTGGAGGCAGGAGGGGGTGAGTCGGGGTTATCCATTGCTGGAGGGAGTCGTTTTGGACAATAGGGCCGAGCCGAGCGCGAGGTGTTGCACGCCGCTTTCCAACCAGGCATCGACGACGCCGGCGACATCATCGGACATGGGTTTGCCGTGCATGTTTAGGCTCGTGTTGATCACCGCACCCGTGCCCGTGAGCACGCGGACGTGGTCGATCATGCGAAACCAGGGGTCACGGGGATCGGCGGCAACCATTTGCGGGCGGCACGAGCCATCATGGCCGGTGGCACCGGCGAGAGCCGAGCGTCCGCGGGGCGTCGTTTGAAAACCCATGGTCATATGATGATTGTCATCCTGCGGCCCCCGGTAGTCGGCGAGTAAGGAAGGGGCTTCGGAAAGCAAGATGGACGGGCAAAACGGCTGGAACCATACGCGGCGTTTCAGTCGGAGATTAAGATCGTCGCGCGCGGTGGTGCTGTCGGCGCGGGCGACGATACTGCGTGCACCGAGCGCGCGCGCACCGAGTTCCATGCGACCTTGAGCCCACATCACAATCTCCCCGGCGGCGATGCGTTCGGCGGCGGCTTGGGCGATGTCTGTCGGGCGTAACAACGTGGCTCCCGTTTCCTGGGCGATACGCTCGGCGTCGTGCCCGAGATCACCGCGATCAGTGCCGAGTCGGAAATCGGTGAAGGGATGTGGCCGCCGGCCGGTCACGCGTCGCCATACGGACAAGGCTGCGCCAAGCGCAAGGCCCCCGTCGCCCATCGCGGGACAGATGGTGAGACGAGTGACGCCGGGCGTCGTGCGAATGAGGCGGTTGACCTTGATGTTTGAAGCGACTCCACCGGCGTAACCAAACTCGCCGATTCCAGTGGTCGCAGCGAGTTGCGCGAAGATTTTGGGGACAAGAATCTCCAGGGTCTGCTGGGCCATCTTGCAGACTTGTTCGCGCTGTGTGCCCCAGACAACGCGGGCGACGGCGCGCGCCATGCGGGTGGGCGTGATCGCGCAATGCAGTACGGGCAGGCCGCGCGAATCGGTGGTGAGAGAAAACCAGTCGAGAAAAACGTTTTTCGAGGAGGGAAGGTCGGCCGCGTAGGTGGCGAGGGCCATGACCTTGCCTTCGTCTTCGAGCGGGCGCATCTGAAGCTCGTTGGTCACGTGCTCAAAGAAGAGGCCGAGCGAAGCCGAGCCTGGGATGGAGAGGAGTTTTTCAAGGTTGGCCGTCGTGTTCGACCACTTCCAGGCGGAGCCGGATTCACCGTCACCGATGCCGTCGAGGGTGACGATGAGCGCGTCGCCTGTCCACTCGGGCCAATAGACCGCCGAGGCCGCGTGCGCTTCGTGATGATCGACCAAAAAAACATCCTCGGCAGGCACGCCGAGCGTAGAAGCAAACCAACAGCGAGCCCATGTGCGAAGGGTGTTATTGGTAGGGAGCTGGGTGAGGGTGTATTTGGCGCGCAGGGTTAGCGGATGGAGTGGTCCGGGCGGGGTCAGGCGACGTCGCAGTTGATAATAGCTCTCCTTCATCGAAGGGAACGTGCGGGTGAGCGTCTTCGAAAAATCCGAGGTCGTGGGCGCCCAAGCTATGCGCCGTCCTGCGGCGGCGGCGCGGATGGCGGCGAGGGCGCGGACGGGCAGGCCTACATCGAGCTTGCGCCCGCTGAGGCGCTCTTCGTTGAGTGAGAGGACGACGCGCCCGTCGATGACAAGCGAGGCGCCGGCGTCGTGGCCATCCCACACGCCGATGACTGCATCGTAGGCCGGTGTCATGGGGAGGACACTGGCGCCAGCACCGCCAGCGCGCGGCGGCGCTGACAGAGGCCTTTTAGCAAGCACCAGCCGTAGGCCAGCCAAGTGGTCGGATTAGAAAGAGAAATCTTCGAGAAACCAGCGGCGCGGGGGCGTTCGTGAGTGGGCACCTCGGTCAGTCGATGGCCTGAGGCGAGGGTGCTCATGATGATTTCCATCTCGATAGTGGTGTGGCGCGAGCGCACGTCCAGCTGTCGAAAAAGCTCGGTTCGAATGGCTCGAAACCCGTTCTGGGAATCGGAGATCCGCGCATCGAAGCGGCGGTTGATGAGGTAGGTGATGAAGGCCGAGCCGGCCAGCCGAAGAAATTCGTCGCCGCCGCCGTGCAGCTCATCTGAGCCGCCCAAGAGTCGCGAGCCGGTCACATGATCGGACTGATCGGCTTTGATCGGGGCGACGAGAAGAGGGATGTCGATAGGATCATGCGAGCCATCGGCATCCACAAATACGCAGATGGGGGTGGTCACGTGCTTTGCGGCAAGCCGGAGGGCAGCGCCTTTGCCGAGCCCGTTATCACGGACGACCCACGCTCCCGCCGCTTCGGCGATCTCTGCGGTGTGATCGGTGGAGCCACCTTCGACGACGATGACGTGCGCGGCGTAATGAAGACACTCGGCGACGACGGCCGCGACGGTAACGGCTTCATTGCGGGCGGGTATAATCACCGTAACTTCAGGGTCAGGCTGATCATTCTGGCCGTCAAAATCCTTCGGAGTAGCCAGACCGAGCCTGATCATGCGACGGGCGCGGAGAGCGACAAAGCGATGTTCACCCCTGCCAAATTGTAAAAGAGGCTGATTCGACATGACGGGTTTAGGCCGACCAGACGCCATCTGAGAGGCAGTCACGTTGGACGAAGGAGAGAGCATCACGCGTCAAGAGCCGATCACCACGTGAAGAAATCACCGCGATTGAAGTTAGTAATCAGGGGTTGGCCGGGAACCTTTGCCGTCTTCATGGTTGAATTAAAGGCGAACGTGCGAAGCCCGGGAACCTGGTAAACATTGCCGGGTTGCTGATAGACCCCGGTGAAATAGTTGGAATTAAACAAACGCCCGAGCGATCCGTAAAACTTGACGCTGTTCCCGCGCCAATCTTCCAAGAAGCGCACGAGGTTCTGACCGCCGCCACTCGCGGTTGGCGCGGTGTTGCTCACGACGGCGGCGACATTTCCTGTAAGAATACCGGCGTTGATCGTGGTGGTTCCAGATGAAGCCACGCGATAGCCGATGGCTGAGGTCGAGTTCGCCACGTTTCCATTGGAGGTCGAGTTGGCATCATCCCACGCACTGGAGAGGACTGTTACGGAATCGGCCATCAGCATCGAGGGATTTACGTTGCTTCCTGTAGTGATGGGGAGGCTGTCGTCGGTCGTCGTATTATAGTCGCCTTTGACGTAGAGACCGCCGTTGGTCGCCAGAGAAAAGCCGCTTGCGGTATGCGCGTTGGTATCGACCCCCGGGGTTGTTGTGGCATTTATCAGCCGCACGGCTGCGGGGTTCGATGCGGACGAATTGGCGAGGTGAACATACACCAAGCCATTGAAACTATAGGAAGGAGCGGCAGTCGGCACGGCTCCCTGGCTCTGCAACGCTTGACCGAGGGCACCGATATCGATTTGGGTGATGGCGACGGTTTTACTTTCGCGCTGATCAAACAGTGAAATGGGTGTGGTGATGGTATTACCTTGGGCGTTGGTGGTCGTTTTGGTGGTGGTGACCACCGATCCACTAAGAACGCTGGTGAGATCGACGGTCGCTCCGTTTTGAGGGTTCACTCCGGTTATACTGCTGATGCTTCCGTTGGTGCCAACGGTAATGACGAGACCGGCTCGATTGTAAGCTCTGACAGCGGAAATGCTGGGGTTATCCGCATAAGAAGTAGTAAGTGTGGTGGATGCCGGATACTCGGCGGAGTTGGTGTCACTCGATCCCAAGGCTTGCGCCACGGCGGCCGGTGGGGGGGCGATGAGGGAACGGTAAACGTTGTTGGTGGCTTGGGTCAGTTGTGCATCCGTCCACGTAGTGGAATCGGGGCTTCCGTTCGGGCCGAAGAGCTCTGGATTGGCCTTGGCGATCCCAACTGCATCTAAGCCACTGAGCAGGTTCTCCGGTGAGTCCATGGTCAGGACTTGAGTAGATTGCGAAGTGGTGAAAATGGGCGCCGATAAGGTGTTAGTATCTGCGGTCACTACACTCCCATTAGGCATCAAAGTGCCTGGTTTGCGATAGGTGGCGAGCTGGATGCCGGTGGTTTCGTCAGGTGGGGTTTGGTTAAAATAATCGCCGGAGAGGTAGTGGACGTAGCCTTCGACCGTAAGGGTGCCACCACCACTGGCCCCCATGTAAATACTGCCGTTTGCAGAAATATCGCCTTCGATGACGGTGTTACCGCCAGGGGCTAATTCCAGATCGCCTTGTGAAAAAACGCTGTATTGAAAAATCGAGGCGGTGGAGTAGATCATGCGCCGGGCGATCTTTACACTGGTTTGTCCGTAAAGGGGATTGGTAGGGCCGGGATCAATCTGGATACGCGCCACCACGTAGCTTATTTTCGCCAGCTTGGTCGAACCGGTCAGGGTGCCTTCAAGCACGTAAGGGTTGGTGGGATCTGCTGAGTTGATGACCGACATGCTGACCGAGCGTTTGACGATCCAATCGTTAGTTTCCAATTTATTGGGATCAAGCGGATCTCCGGAGAGCTGATAAATGGGCGCATAAGGCGTGGTTGGAGTGTGGGGGGTGTCCGCATTGTCACATATGTAGGTATTTGTTTGCAGCTTGGACGGGATCTCGCTTGCAGCACTAGCTTGGCTGGTCCTCAGCAGGTAGGCGCTTTTGTAGTATAAAATCTCCATTTCGCTCTCGGCCAGAGAGCGCGCGCGCGCGCGCAGTTCGTTGCGTTTGCTAAGCTTATAGGTGTTAAGGCTCAGTTCGAGGATGGACCCCGCCGCAAGGGCCAGAAGGATGACGAAAAT
>JAHFTG010000063.1 GCA_023269455.1 Opitutaceae bacterium
CATGTTCAGCCTGCAGGGAGAGCAGGTGCTGGCGCGTCCGCTGGACGTGCTGCACATCGCGGTGCCGCTGACGGTTTATTTCGCGATCATGTTCACGGCGACGTTTTGGATGAGCGTGAAGGCGGGGGCGGATTACGCGAAGGCGGCGACGCTCGGGTTCACGGCGGCGGGCAACAACTTCGAGTTGGCCATCGCGGTGGCGGTGGGCGTGTTCGGGCTGACGTCGGGCGCGGCGTTTGCGGCGGTCGTCGGGCCGCTGGTCGAAGTGCCTGCGTTGATCGCGCTGGTGAGCGTGGCGCTGCGGTGGAAGCGACGGCTGGCGGCGTGAGCTTTCCGGTTGCGCGACGGGGCGAAGGCCGGTGGGCTGGCGGTCTATGCAGCTTGATATTCCCGCCGGCGAATTCGCCGGATACATCTTCGATCTCGACGGCACGCTCATCGACACGATGCCGTTGCATTACAAGGCGTGGGATGCGGCCATGCGCGTGCATGGGCTGGCGGAGGTGTTGAATGAAGACCTGTTTTACTCGCTGGGCGGCGTGCCGACGGTGCGTGTGGCGGAGGTGATCGGCGCGCATTACGGGTTGACGCTCGATCCGCTTGCGGTGGAGCACACGAAGGAGACGTTGTTTTTGACGATGCTCGACGCAGTGGGGCATATCGCCCCGGTGGTGGCGTTTGCGAGGCGGGTGGCGGCGACACATCCGGTGGCAATTGCGACAGGCGGGATGCCCGAGATCGCGTTGCCCGCTCTGAAGGCGACGGGATTGGACGGGCTTTTTAAGATCGTGGTGACGCCGCGCGATGTGGCGCCGGGTCGGGGCAAGCCGGCGCCGGATATGTTTTTGGAGGCGGCTAGGCGCATGGGCGTGCCGCCGTCGCAGTGTCTCGTCTTCGAGGATGCGGAGCCGGGCATTCAGGCGGCGCTGGCGGCGGGGATGCAGGTGGTGCGGGTGCCGAGCCGGCGTTGATAAAAGGCTTTTGCGGGGCGGGCGGATCGTGTTGGCTGCTTCCTTCATGAAGCTGGAAGCCCTCGTCAATCCCTCCGTCCTCACGCAGCCGGTCTATGAACCGGGCAAGCCCATCGAGGATGTGGCGCGCGAACTCGGTCTGGACCCTGCGACGATCATCAAGCTCGCCTCCAACGAAAATCCGTTCGGCCCTTCGCCGCGTGCGAAGGCGGCGGCGATCCGGGCGCTCGATCAGGGCGAGCTGTATCCGGACGGTGGGTGCGTGCGGCTGCGGGCACGTCTGGCCCAGACGCACGGACTCGACGCCAACCAATTCGTAGTGGGCAACGGCTCCAACGAATTGATCGAGCTGCTTGGGCATGTTTTTCTGCGGCCGGGAGACGAGGTCGTCATGGGGAATCCGGCGTTCGCGGTTTATAAACTGGTCACACTGCTTTTCGGGGCAAAACCGGTCGAGGTGCCGCTGGTCGATCATAAACACGATCTCGCGGCGCTGGCGGCGGCGGTGACGCGCCGCACGAAACTCATCTTTGTGCCGAGTCCGAATAATCCCACGGGCACGGCCAACACCGAGGCCGAGCTGCTGGCGTTCGTGCGCGGGCTGCCCGAGCATGTCGTGTTCGTGTTTGACGAGGCGTATGCGGAATTCTTGGACAATCCGCCGGACCTGCGTCCGCTTATCCGCGAGGGGCGCAAGGTGGTGTGTCTGCGGACGTTTTCCAAGATCTACGGCTTGGCGTCGCTGCGTGTGGGTTATGGTTATGCGTCGCCCGAGCTGGCTTCGTTGCTGAATCGGGTCAGGCAGCCGTTCAATGTAAACGCGCTCGGCCAGGCGGCGGCGCTGGCGGCGTTGGACGACGGTGAATTTGTTGAAAAATGCCGGCGTGAAAACCGCGCGGGATTGACGCAACTGGAGTCGGGTTTGCAGGCGCTGGGACTGGAAACTGTTCCGAGCGTGGCGAATTTCCTGCTGGTGAAGGTTGGCGACGGCGCGCGGGTGTTTGCGGACCTCCAAAAACAGGGGGTGATTGTGCGTCCGATGCGTCCCTACGGAATGCCCGAGTGGCTGCGTTTCACGGTAGGCACTCCTACCCAGAATGAGCGATTGCTCGCTACGCTGACCGGGGTGTTGCGTCGCTGATCAAGAGTTCGTCACGCTGATGCCGATGGCGGCACGCAGATCCTGAAGCAGCGCGATGCGGCCCGGGGAGAAGAGGAACAGGTCACTGCCCAGTTTGTTATAGGCGGTGGCGAGGACGTCTTTCGCAGGTTTGCGCATGTTGAGGAGTTTGCGGACGCTGTCGGCCAGCGTGTCGGTATTGTTCAACTGGAGGTCGAGTTTTACGAGGCTGGTGAGGGCCGCTTGATTGAGCGGATCGGCGGCGACGGCTTTAACCAAAACCTGCCGCGCCTGAGCCTGCGCGCCGACGTCCGCGAGGCGTTTTGAGACGGCGATCAAGTTATCCGTGCGCACGCTGCTTTGCGTGAGAAAGTTATTCAGGAAAAGCTGGGCGGATTCGGCGTCGCCCAGTCCGTAATGGGCGATGGCTTGGAGGCCGTTGAACACCGCGTAATAGCGCCGGCCCCAGTCGGGATTATCCTTAAGGAGCTGGCGGACGAGTTCGAGTGCGGCTTGGTATTTTTTGGCGACGATGTTGGCTTCAACCATCATGAGGGCGGCGCCTTCCCAGTTGAGTTTGTTGACGTTGGCATGGTCATAAACACGTCGGGCTAGCGCAGGGTTTCCGGTGTTGGCGGCGAAATCCGCGAGCGCGAGCAGGGCGTTGGCGTTGTGAGAGAAGTCACTGAAAATCTCCTCTACGTTCACGTTGACCGCGGCGGCGTCGCCCTCTTTTTGCAGGGCGTAGAGGAGGTCGATGCGGGCGCGTGCGTCGGTGGGATTGGCGATGGAGCGCAGGAAACTCTCGCGGCGCGCCTCGTCATCCTGGCCGGCTTCGTGAAGGTAGCTTACGTTTTGGGTGTAGATTTCCTCGTCTTTGGGGAACTCGGAGGTGAGCTGGCCTAATTGGGCTAAGGCCAGATCCTTGAGTCCGCGTTCCCAGGCGATGCGCGCCGCAAGCAGGCGGCCGTCCCGCGTGGTTTCGAGGTTGAACGTGCGCATGTAGTCTTCCGCCTGATCGTAATTGCCGCGGAAAAAACTGGCCGAAGCCGCCGCGAGCGCGACGAGCTGGTTGCGCGGCGTCGGGGTCGTATCATGGGCGAGGAGATCCTTGCAGAGGGAGAGTGTTCGCTCGTCTTCCTGGCGTTGCAGCAGGAAAGAAAATAACAGCTTGAGGTAATCTTGGTCGTCACGGTGGTAGGGCAGGCCCTCGAGCAAGGTTTGCTGGGCCAGATCGGAGCGTTTCCACGCGCCGTAAAACTGGGCCAGCAGTAGGCGGCCTTCCTTGTTGGCCGGAGATTTGGCGACGCCGACGCGCAGATTGGAGAATGCCTCGCGGTATTTTTCGGTCTTGAGCTGATCTTGAGCGGTCCTGATGAGAAAATTACCTTTTGTAATCTGATAAGCCTGCAAGCGGACCATCAGCAGATCCGTGAAGCGCACGTCGGTGATCCCGCGTTGGTATTTGACGAAAACATAGGCGGCGGAAGCGAGGCTGAGCCATCCCAAGCTCAGCACGATGACCAAAGAAATAGCCAAGCGGGCCCAGTTGACATGCACCTGCCAGCCTTGGCTGGTTCGCCGCAATGACAGCGGATAAAAACGTTTGAGGCCGCTGGATGGGTTGGTCGTGTTGGCGCCGTTTTTTTTGAGGTCGTCAGCTTTGGGCGATGAGAGGGGCATAAGAACGGTGAAAGGGTTTTTTATCGGAGCTGGATTGCCAAGAAAGCACGGCTACGCGTGGAACTAAAATTAGCCTTGCATCATCGATACTGTTGCATCTTGTTGGCTCGCGATATGTCGTTTTCTCTGTAAAGCAACTGTTCGCTGACGCTTCTCATACTCCCCATTTTAGCAACTCCGATTTCCCCTGCCGATCAACTTCTCGCGACGCTCTCAAATTAACCATTTTTTGTCGAAAAAAGTTCGAGCCCCCCACCCCCATTCATAATAAAAATTTATTATCCGCGTTCTAAAAACATGAAAAACATCGCCCGTAATCTCATCGTGCTTGGCTGCATCAGCAGCTCCGCTTTCGCGGCTCCATTTTTGGCCATCGGCGACAACGCCGAACTCTTCGTCACCGGCAGCGCCGGCGTTCGTTACGACAGCAATATTCTTCTGGCTCCTGACTCTTTGAAAAAAGATGACGTGATCGCCCAATTCGTTCCTGGTATCGACCTCGAATTCGGCAAGGATTCTCTCATCAAGGGTTCTTTTACCGCTCAAGAGACTCTGAACAGCTACGACAAGCACAGCGAACTAAACACCCAGCTTGGCGCGGTTGCCTTCAATGCCAAATACGACAACACCAAGCTGAAGCTCGGCACGAATGCTTCCTACACCCAGCTTGACCAAAACACCTACGCGGCAAACGGCACGAATCTCCGCCGCGATCAAACCAACGCAGGTGCGAATGGTGAATACTCGCTGTCCGACAAGACCAGCTTTGGCGCTGGTTTTAACTACTCTGCCATCCATTACTTGAAGAACACTGGTGTGGACGAGTGGGATTACTCCGTTCCCGTGAATGTTTACTACGGCATCACGCCAAAGGTCGATCTGAGTTCAGGTGTCACTTACACCCGTTCGGATCTCGATAACGGAACGAGCTACGATACTTACTACTACAACGTGGGCGCTCGCGGCGAATTCACGCCCAAGCTTTCCGGTAGCTTCAGCATCGGTTACAATGATCGCAATGGCAACGGCACTGGTGCGACGGATAACAGCGGCCTCGGTCTTCAATCCGGCCTTGCCTATGCTTACTCCGAAAAGACGAAGTTCACGCTCGATGCCAGCCGCGATTTCGGCAACGGCGCCTCAGGTGCTTCCCAAGAGCAGACCTCTGTGACTTTGGCTGGCCAGACCGACATTGCTGCTGATTGGCAGGCTAATGCAGGTGTCACCTACCGTCTCATTGATTACAAGACGGCTGGTTCGCCTACCGCTGATTACTACGAGGCCACGGTTGGCGCAACTTACGTGATCAACGCGAATCTCAGCGTGAATGGTTCCTATCTCTTCCGTGCCAATAAGTCTGATATTAGCAACCAAGGCTTCACGGACAACGTCTTGGCGCTGTCGATTTCGGGTCGTTACTGATCTTGTCTGACTAGACGGTTCATTTCTTGAACGGAAGGAGATCCTATGGTCTTCTTCCGTTTTTTTTTCCTTCGTTTTGCCATGCTGCCCTTGTTTACCCGGTTTTCCGCAACCTGTTTCTTGATTTTTCCCCTGATGCTTGTTGCTGCTGAAAAGCAGCCCAAGGCGGTGCTGTCGGCGGCACCTCCTTCCGATTTTGTGCTTCAGCCCTCGGATCTGTTGAGCGTGCAGGTTTTTCAGGAGGAAGATTTGAAGCGCGAAGTGCGCGTTTCCCAGGAGTATTCAATCACGCTTCCTTTGATCGGAAAAGTGGATGTCAAGGGGAAGTCGGTTCGTCAGGCGGAAAGCCTGATTCGCGATCTCTACGACCGCGATTATCTGGTGAATCCCCAGGTGAATGTGGTGGTCATCGAATACGCCAAGCGTTCGATGAACGTGATCGGCTCCGTCAACCAACCGGGTGCGGTGTTGTTCCCGCAGGAACAAGGGCTCACTTTGCTCGACGCGGTTTCACGCGCCGGTGGTTTCAGCCGCTTGGCGGATCGCAAGCACATCAAGCTCACCCGCACCAATGCCGATGGAAAAGCGGAGACTTTTATCATCAATGCGGATGACCTTATCAGCGGAACGTCCAGCAACGCCTGGCTACTTTTGGTGAACGACATTGTTTACGTTCCCGAGCGCATCCTTTAAAGCTTAAGACTTCGTTTCATGGATTCCAATTTCAAGCAGCAGCCCAAGTCCAACCAAGGGCAAGGAGACTACGGTTACGGTGGCTACTCAGGCTACTCGGCGGTCGGCTACGGAGGGGAGCACTCCGTGCAGCGGGGCTTTCGTGACTACACGCTGATTTTGCGCGAACGCATCTGGTATGTCGTCGTCGTGTTCCTGATCGTGTTCTCATCGACCCTAGTTTACACCTTTAGTCAGACGAAAATCTATCAGGCGACCGCCAGTGTGCAGATTTTTCGTCGTGATCCGGCCGTCATGAAGAACGTCGAGGAGGTCGTGAGCAACACGGTCACCAATACGGAGGATTTGAATACCGTGGTGGGTGTGCTCAAAAGCGGGACCATCATCCAAAATGTGGCCCAGCGCATCACGGGCGACGATCTGGTCCAGTTCATGGCGCCTTATGAAAAAGACAGGCGCAGCGATGATCCGGTGACTCCGCTGGAGGTGCTGGCGAAGAATCGCATCGTCGTTCCGGAGCGCCTGAGTCTGATCATCAACATTCAATACCGGCACCCCGACCGCTTGATTGCCGCGAAGGTGGCCAACATGTTTGTTGACGAATTTATCGCCTACAACGCCCGCGTGCGCATCGACGAATCGATGAAGGCGGTTGAGGAACTGAAAATCCGGGCGGACCAGCAGGAGCGCAAGGTGCGAGATCTGGCCACCGATCTGCAGGGTTATCGCGAGAAGAACAACATGGTCTCGCTGGATCAGCGCAAGGATATCGTCACCGAAAAACTGAAGGCGCTGAACCTTTATGTGACCCAGACTGACTCCAAGCTAAAGGATTCCGAGATTCGATGGAAGCAGGTCCAAGACCGGCTTGCCGCCGGGGGCGATATCACCGAGCTCTCGTTTATCGCCAGCCAGCCGCTCATCACGCAGTTGGTCCAGGATGTTTCCAATAAAAAGATCATCGTGGCGCAGTTGCGGGACCGCTACCGCGACAAGCACCCGATCATGATGGAAAACATGAACTCGCTCGCGCAGGCGCAGCGCGAACTCAAGCGCGCCATCGATAATGCCGCCGCGACCATCGAGGCCGAATATCAGAACTCCAAGAGCAACGCGGCCCAGGCCCGCGATTCCTTGGTTCAGGCGGAGGCCGAGAGCATGAAATTGGACCGCGCCGACGTAGAATATCAGGCTCGTTCCAGCGAACTGCGAATCAATGAAGGTATCCTCCAGAATCTGATTTCTCGTATGCGTGAGACCACAATGGTCAGCACGATGGAATCTCAAAATGCGCGTTCTGTAGATCATGCCACGCCTTCGCAGGACGGTGACTATGTGTCCCCGAAGATTCCGCTTAATCTCGGCATCGGGTTTGTGGGCGGCATCGGTCTTGGCCTGGCCTTTGCCTTCTTCGTGGCGTTCATCGATGATCGGGTGAAGAGCTCGTTCGATATCGAGTCAGTGGTCGGGCTGCCTTTGATCGGCATCATTCCGCAGATCAAAAAAATGGAGCAGCCGGACAAGGCGCAGATCGCGATCAACAATGCCGACCGGCAGGTAGCCGAGGCGTTTTTGACCCTGCACTCCAGCTTGCGCCTGAAGGATGAAAGCAAGAACGCGCAGTGCATTCTGGTGACCAGCACGATTCCTGGTGAGGGCAAATCGTTCACCACGACCAATCTGGCGCTGACGTTTGCCGCACATGGTGAGCGCGTCGCGATTGTTGACTGCGATCTCCGCAAGCCGAACGTGCACAAATCGTTCCGCTTGGAGAATCGCAAGGGTGTGATCGATATCTGCGCCGGTGCCGCGACGATCGACGATGTGGTTATCCGCAATGTGCATCCGAACTTGGACATCATCCCCACGGGTGGCCGCGCCAAGAACCCGACCCAGATTCTGAACGGGAAAAACTTCGAGGCGATGATCGCCGATCTCCGCAAGCGCTACGACCGCGTCTTCTTTGATACGCCTCCGCTCGCGGCGGTGAGCGATGCGTTGATCGTGCTTCCACTGGTGGACGGCTCCATCTTCACGATCTTCTTTAATAAAGTGCGCCGCAAGGCAGCCCAATTCAGCGCCAAGAAGCTGCTTGAGACGAATGTGCCGGTGTTTGGCGCCGTGCTTAACGGTCTGAACCTGGCGGTGTCGGGCTACTATTACGCCCAGTATTACGACAAATCCTACAAGGATTACTACGTCGTGATGTCCAAGAACGATACGACGCCGGAGCGTTGATCGTTTATCCCGAGCGACGTATGCGCTCGGAGCTTAAAGGGCGCGGCCTTCAATGGACCGCGCCTTTTTATTTGGCGGCGGCGCGGGCGAGGCGGTCGTTGATCGCCATCGCGAGCGCGGATTTCCCAGGGATGGTTTCGGCGTGGATTTTTTTCCAACTGCCATCATCCAACATGCGCAGACGATCAAAGAGCCGGTGGGCGGCCTGTGAAAGTTTGCCAGCCGGGGTCAGCCAAAAAATATTTTTGGCGGTCGGACGAGATGGTTTGCTCAGGAGTAGGACGGCTTCGTCGGCGGGAATCGCGTCGACAAGTTTTGGGGTGACTTTGCGCACGAGCACGACCGGGGTGCGCGGGCTGTAGTGGCGTTCGAGCATACCCGGGGCGGGCGCGGCTTCTTGTGGTGCCGTGGGTGACTGACGTTTTACGATGGATACCGGTTTGCCGAGCACGGCTTGCAGGGCTTCGCGGGAGATGCAGCCGGGTCGAAGGAGGACCGGATGAAGGGGATCGCGAAGATCGAGAATGGTGGACTCCACGCCGATTTTGCAGGCGCCGCCGTCGAGGATGTGGCGGATGCGTTTGCCCAGTCCTGCGCGCACGTGTTCGGCGGTGGTCGGACTGACGTAGCCAAAGGGGTTGGCGCTGGGCGCGGCCAGCGGGCGGCCGCTGAGGCGGATCAGTTGACGAAACAACCGGTGGGCGGGCATGCGCACGGCGACGCTTGGAAGTCCCGAGGTGACGATGGCGGGCACTCCCGGTTTTTTAGGCAACACCAAGGTCAGCGGGCCCGGCCAGAATGCCTTGGCCACGGCGAAGGCGGCAGGGCTGAACTCGGCGATGGTTGCAGCTTGGGCGAGGCTTTCGATGTGAACGATGAGCGGGTCGTTGGCGGGACGGCCTTTGGCGCGGAAGATGGAGGCGCAGGCCTTGGCGTTCAGGGCATCGGCGGCGAGGCCGTAAACGGTTTCGGTCGGAGCGGCGACGAGTCCGCCTTGGGCGAGCACGCGAGACAGCCGGACCAGGTTGGCCGGAATGGGACGGTAAACCCGGGCGGCGGGCGTTGTGGGCATGGCACGAAAAAGGCCGGAGGGTGAGCTCCGGCCTTTGCTGAGAGAGGATTGTCTGCGGGCTTAGAGCGCGAGGAGGTTGTTACGGGACTGCTTGATGGTCTTCGTAACGGCGCGCTGCTGCTTGGCGGACAGATGGGTGTATTTACGCGGCAGAATTTTGCCGGTGTCGGTGACGTAGTTGCGCATGGCCACAGGCGTCGTGAACGGGATTTGTTCAGGCGTGAGGCTTTGCTGGGTGGTGGTTTCGGTCGTGCTCATGTGAAAAAGAGGGTTATAAAAAGCTTTGCAGCGGAGGGTTGTCAACCTGCAATCCGCCGCCCAAGTTGGGGGCGTCTGAGGCTGCAAAAGACCGTCCCTGTAGCTCAAGTGGATAGAGCAGGCGTTTCCTAAACGTCATATCCCGGTTCAACTCCGGGCGGGGGCACCAGCTTCAAAAGGACAATGCCTGCGGGAACCGATTCGGCTCAAACACGCTGTCCGAGCACCTGGGTTTCGTAGGGGTTTGTTCTCGCGCAGCCAAGTGCCGTCGACAGGGACATTCCTGACGGCGGCAATGTTCGGTCCAGACGGTGGACCACGGGACGGCTTTGAGGGTGTTGCGGGTGCCAATGGCCCAGACGACGAAGCCTCTGCCGCAGAGCGAGTGTGCAAAGCCGCCGGCCTTGCACAAAGAAGTGGCTTTTAATCGACTGGCTGCGCAACTTTTTCGCTTCCCTGCCGTCATCCTTTTCAAGCTTATGCGTTATTCCCCCCGGACCTCTCTCTCGGCGCAGCGTCGCGCTTTTACCCTGCTCGAAATTCTTGTCGTTCTTGCCATCATCGGCCTGCTGGTCGGGTTGGCGGTGACCAAGGTGGGTGGCATTTTTGGTGCCAAACAGGAGGACATCGCCCGCCTGTTTGTGAATGCCAGCATCAAGACGCCGCTTACAGCCTATCGCATCGATATGGGCGACTATCCTTCGACCGACGAAGGATTGCAGGCGTTGCTTACCGCGCCGCAAA
>JAHFTG010000306.1 GCA_023269455.1 Opitutaceae bacterium
CACGTGGACGAAACCCGACGGCGGCCTCTTCCTCTGGGCCACGCTCCCCGAAAGCATCAACACGCTCGAACTGCTCAAAACCGCCGCCCAGCAAAAAGTAGCCTTCGTCCCCGGCGCGCCGTTCTGGGTGGATTCGCCCGTGAAGAACACCATGCGCCTGAATTTCAGCAACGCCACCGAAGCCCGCATCGAAGAAGGCATCGCCCGCCTCGGCGCCGTCATCCGCGCCGCCCTGTAAGCGTCACCCAAAGAGGGCGCGAGGGGGGCAGGGGCGCAGAAAAGGGGGCAATGCGTTTTTGTTAGTTTTCTTCCAGTCTACGATCGCCAAAGGCTTCCCTTTAAAACAACAAAAACGCCTTACCCCCTTCGGCTCGCCCCCACGGCGCGCGACCAGCAAACCCAGGATTCGGACCAAAAAAAGGCGCGGATGCCGCTAGGCATCCGCGCCGTAAAGCCGAGTCGCCGGCGCGACCAGGCTTCAGCTCACTGCCAGAGGTCGTAGCTTGTGAACTTAAACTCGGCGCGGTTGGTCGCGGAGCTGCCACAGTTGGTGATCTCGAAGCCGTGCTGCACATCGCCCACGATGAAGTCCCCGATCCATCGTGTGCGGGAATCGGTGCGGAGGAAGTTCAGGATCGCGCGGATGTCCACGTAGGCGGAGTTGGTCTTCGACGTGCGGACGAAGGAATACACGTTGGTGTTGCCGTTCTTGCCCCGGTAGATGTTCCACGTGTTATTACCGATGGAGATGTTGCGCAACTCGCTGCCATCGGGGGCCTGCGCGGGGAGCGCGTTACCATTGCCCCAGCGCGAGGAGATGGGCCTCGGGACGCCGCCACCGTTGGAATCGCCGGTGTGGTTGAACCAAAGCATCAACTCCTCGCCCTTGGCTTTGTCCCAAATGTCGTAGGTGACCGCCCAGGCGCCTCCCGATGGAGTGGAAACGGAAAATTTGCTGTCGAGCTTGGCGATCGAGGAGATCTGCCGTCCGATGTATTTGCTAACGTTGGGGTAGGACTTGATGCCAAAGTCGGTGTGGTAGGCTTTTACCCCCCAGTTGTTGTAGCCGTAAACCCAAAGCTGCTGAGGGCCGGGGGCTGGCTTGAGGCCCCATACGTTGTTGTAGATGGTGAAGCCGTTGGTGGTGATGTTGGCGTATTTGTCTTCACTGCGCAGGAGCTGGGCGGAAGCGGCTTGCGCCGTGAAAAGCGCCGCGATGGCTATCAGGCCGGCGGATAGGAGCCGGGAGGGAATCAGACGTGACATGGTGGGTATTTTGGGGGTGCCTCCGGCCCGCGCGAGAAGCACGGGCGTTTGATGAGCGGTTCAGGGGGAAAGCGGCCCCGGAACCGCAAAGGCGAGGGGTTCGCCTTCAATGGGGTGGCGCACCGCCAAGCAGTGCGAAGAAAGCAAAATAAGAAATTTTCCTTGCGATTGGAAATCAGCGCGCCCCGGCATCGTTCAGGCAAAGATCATGCACCGCCCGTCGAGCGGCGGTCGTGGCCGGCGTGGGCGCCCGGCCACGACCCGAGGCGTCCCTGCCCCGCAAGCACGCCGGAGAAAACGGGCTGCCTGAACGATGCCAAGGCGGCGCAATTGGCCTTCGACGTCCTGGTGCCCCCAGTGTGGTCCGCCCCCTCCCCATGTCGCTGGTTCTTTCATTCCGGTCGGGCCGCGACATCCGACGATTTTTGTGCAGTCATCGTCCGCGATACGCCCGCCCACCCCGCGCCGGCTCCTTCAACTCCCCGTGAAACTCGTCCGCCGTTTTCTCATCCCTCTGCTTTTCCTGGCCCTCGCCGGAGGCCTGTTCTGGCACTTGGCGCTGTGCCGACGCCTCGCGGCCGAGCAGGCGCGTTCCGCCGCGCTGGCTGCGGAGCTCACCGCCGTGCGGGGACGCCTCGCCAGCCAGCCGGATTCCCTCCCCGCCGCCGCACCCGGCGGCGGGGGCCGGGCGGACGAAACCGCCCCCCGCTCGATGGAGTTGGACCCCGCGTTCCTCGATAATCCGGTCGTCCTCAATCTCCTCACTGCGGCCACGCGCGACTCGGTGGAGTCCCACTACGGTCCCTTTTTTCAGCAGCTCCAGCTCCCGCCCCGCCAACGGGAATACCTCAAAAATCTGCTCGTCGAGCGGCAGATGAGGGCGCTCGACGTGATGCGCGCCGCCCAAGCCGGAGGACTCTCCGCAGCCGAGACGGACCCCATGCTGGCCGAGTCGGCGGAGATGATGGAGTCGAATGTCCGCCTGGTCCTCGGGCAGCCCGGCTTCGAGAGCTTCCAAGCCTACGAACGCGACATCGCCGCCCACGGGCTGCTGGACCAGTTGGAAACGCGTATCAGCTTCGGCGGGCCTCCCCTCAGTCCGGAGCAATCGGCCGCCGTGCTGCGCCTCTTGGCCGATACGACGGCCCCCCCCCCGACATCGGCCAATGATCGAGAGCATCCGCTCGCGCGTGCTCTCCAAACCCTCGGCCTCGACTCCCCGCTGGTTGCGCCCCGGGAGCGGCGTATCACGGAACGCACCCTCGAAGCCGCTCGCTCGGTGCTAACCGAGGCGCAATTCGAGGCGCTCGTGCAGCTCGGCGTGGCACAAGCCGCGCCCGCTTCGGGCAAGTAGCGCGGCGTGCCGAAAAGAGCCCGAAGGGGAAAAGGCGTTTTTTGTTGATTTGAGCGGGTGTCTAATCCTCGGCGTGGGTTACATCAAAGAACTGGGCGCTCCGAAGCTTGCGGACGCATCGCGAAGGCTTGCGGCCAAGCCCAAAGGAGCGAACAAGCCAAAGGGGGCAGCAACGGTCTTTCGGGCGAGCTTACGCTCAGGCTTTTGAGGAGTTGATAAGGGGACAATGAGCTTCCGCATCAGATCGGTGAGGGCTACTTCTTGGGGCGCTAATAACCCAGGCCATCGCTGGCGCTCTACGAGGGAAGCGAGAAAGAGAGCTGGGCCGTCCGTTGCCCTCGGCGAAACCTACACGCCCGCCCTCCAGCAAGCCCTCGAAAAAGTCGGCGGCGGCCTCGATGCGAGCACGGCGACCGTGCCCAAAGACTGAGCCCCGCCGCGCTCGCCGCTTGCCCTTCCCACGGCAACGAGAAATCATCCCACCATGAAATGGACCGCTCCGCTCCGCCCCGTGCTGAAGGCAGGCGATACGCTGATCGACCGCCTGCTCTGCGTGTTTGGCGCCGTGCTGTTCTGCCAGCTCCCTGAGTTTATCCAGCAATA
>JAHFTG010000307.1 GCA_023269455.1 Opitutaceae bacterium
CGAGAAACACCAGAAAGTCGGGAATGGGCTTATGATACTGCCCGAGATCCCCGATCATGCGCATGAGATACATGCCCATCATGTAACCACCGAGACTGAAGAACAGCGCCTGCCCCAAGCTCAACAAGCCCGTGTAGCCCCAAAGCAAATCGACCGAGATGGCCAGCAGCGCGTAGCAAAGGTATTTGCCCCAAAGACCGATCGTGAAGTCACTGACCATCCCGTGGGCATTCAGCAGCGGGAAAACCACGATGAAGAAAAGCGCGATGATACCGACGGCGATCAGCTCGATTTTTTGACGGAGGGAAAAAGAAGACATTCGAAAATAAAATGGGGACGATCAGTGGGCGGGCGGCACGTTTGCGTAAGACGTCGTGAAATGGAATCGGATCAATCGTCGAGATTGCGGCTGCGCGTGACGAAGAGACCCGAGGGGCGCCATTGCAGGAACAGGATGATCGCGACGAGCACGAGGATCTTGCCGAGCACGGGATTGAGCAGAATCTGCTGGAGCGACTGATCGACGAAGCCGATGCCGAGCGCGCTGTAAATCGTCCCCGCTAGATTGCCCACGCCGCCGACCACGACGGTCATGAAACAATCGACGATGTAGTTTTGACCGAGGTTGGGGCCGACGTTGCCGATCTGGCTGATAAACGCTCCGGCGAGACCCGCCAAACCGCTTCCCAAGCCGAACGTCAGCATGTTAACCCGCTCCGTGCGCACCCCCATGCAGGAGGCCATGTTGCGGTTTTGCATCACCGAACGGATGAGCAGGCCGAGAGGCGTCTTGGTGAGGATGAGCCACACGCCCAAAACGATGAGGCCTGCAAACCCGATCACGAAGACACGGTTCCAACCGAAGGTGATGTCGTTGATCGTCCAGTTGCCGCTCAGGTAAGAGGGACTGTTAACTTGGACGTTGTTGGAGCCGAACATGAGCTTCAGCCCTTGCTGCAACAGCAACGACACGCCCCACGTCGCGAGCAGGCTTTCCAGCGGGCGGCGATAGAGAAAGCGGATGATGCTCCGCTCGAGCCCGATGCCAACAACCGCCGCCGCCAGAAAACTCAGCGGCAGCGCCACAAAAAAGTAGGACTGGTAAACCCAGCCAGTCGCATGGATGCCCGGTATCGAAAGACTGAATCCAAAAAACGGGATGACGATGCCCGTGCCGAAAATGTTTTCCACCAGGTAGGTCGTGTAGGCGCCGATCGCGATCATCTCGCCGTGCGCCATGTTGATCACGCCCATCAGGCCGAAGGTGATGGCCAGACCGATGGCGACGATCAGGAGAATGCTGCCGTTGCTTAGCCCGCGAAAAAGCGTGCCGTAAAAATTGATGAGCGACTTGTGCGCATCGATCGCCTTGAGCGCGGCCTGCGCCGCCTTGGCGATCTCACGCTTGCCGTCTTTGTCGGCTTCACGCATCGCGGTGCGGATGATGTCATAGCTGGACAACGAATGAAGCGTGCGCAGCTCGACGAGCGCATCGAGCCGCACCTTGTCAGATGCATCCTTGAGGCGCGTGACCGCCACCGCCTCTTGCAAGGCGCGACGCACGTTGGCATCGGGCTCCATCGTCAGGCGTTTTTCCAAGGCGGGAATTTTTTCAACATCCTGGCCGTAACCGATGGTCTGGATCGCCTGGATGCGTTTGGCCGGGTCGGGAATGTAAAGATCGAGCAGCTCCACCACACCAGACATCGCATGGCGCAGGGTTGCATCATGCTCGACCGTGGTCAGATCACCGGCAACCAAGTGCAAGGGCTTGCCCGCCTCATCCGTAAGCGGAAGGCCGTTGTCCACTCGAACGGCTTTTTGGGCGCTGTTCTCGTCGGGATCTCCGGTCAGGAGGACCGGCACCGGACCCGCCGAAGACGGATAAAGAAACAAACCGTCCTGCTTCCACGCCGTCAGCAAAGTCTTGATGGAATCATCGGTCGAACCGATGAGCGAATTGATGAGCTCGATTTTCGTGGGCTCATCCTTCGTGAGGATGGCGGAGACGATGATCGCACGCGCGGATTCGGCGGCGGAAGCCCGGGCAAAAAGACCAAACCCTATGGCAACGGCGAAAAGCAGGCGGATGGTAAGGCGCACAAAAAAAGCGGAATAAGTGAAAGGGCGGACAAAAAAAGGGGGCGGGTCCGCAGAGGAACCCGCCCCTCCCGTATGAACGGGACAATTAGCAAAGCCTGTGCCGATTGGCCCAGGCAGGCTTAATTACTGGGCCTTGAACTTGCCGAGGAGCCAAGGCTCGCCATAGACGTCCTTGAATTCTTCGAGGATCTTGAACTGGCCGTTGGCCTTCGACTCGCCGATGAACACATTCTTCGTGAGATGCATGTTCGGCTGGGTCGTGACCGTGCCGCCGGGACCGGCAAACGAGATGCCGCTCTTCCAAGCCGCGCGGACCTTGTCCACATCGAAGCTGCCGGCCTTCTCGACGCAGGCTTTCCAGAGGTAAACGCCGTCGTAGCTGAGGACCATCGGGGAATCGACCACGCGGCCTTCTTTGACGATGCCGGGAACGGTCGTCTCTTTGATCCACTTCTTGAAGGCCTTCACGAAGGCCTTGTTCTCATCGCTCTTGATCGACTGGAAGTAGGTCCAGCAACCGAGCTGACCGACGAGCTGCTTCGCGGGAAGACCGCGGAACTCGTCCTCGGCGATCGAGAAGGAGACGACAGGGATGGTTTCGGCAGTGATGCCGGCGGCCGCGTATTCCTTGAAGAAAGGAACGTTGGTATCGCCGTTGAGCGTGCTCACCACGGCGGTTTTGCCACCGGCGGCGAACTGCTTGATTTCAGCAACGATCTGCTGGTAGTCGGTGTGACCGAAGGGCGTGTATTTGCCGGCCGAGATGATCTTGCCGGAGTCGTCCTTCTTGAAACCGCCACCGATGTTCTCGATGGGAACGCCCTTGCTGCGGAGATACTCCAGCAGCACGAGGTTGGTGGTCTGGGGATAAACGTAATCGGTGCCGATCAGGTAGAACTTGGTGAAGCCCTGCTTGAGGAGATAATCGATCGCGGGCGTGGCCTGCTGATTGACGGCCTCGGCGGTGTAGCACACGTTCTGGCTCTCTTCCTGGCCCTCGTATTGCACGGGGTAGAAGAGGAGGCCGTTGTCTTTCTCGAACACAGGGAGACAGGACTTGCGGGACACCGAGGTCCAGCAGCCGAAGGTCACGGCGACCTTGTCTTCCTCGAGG
>JAHFTG010000308.1 GCA_023269455.1 Opitutaceae bacterium
CAAACCTGCCGCCGGGGCCGGGAGCGAAGCCGGGGATAAAGGCGGAGCCTGCACCTGCGGCGGCGAAAAACCGGGGGCGGGTGGAGGTGTTGCGCATGACCGCCGGGCGCGGAGGCAAGATGGTGACGGTGGCCAGGAATTTTGTCGGAATCGGCCTGCCGGAAAAGGAGCAGCTCGCGAAAAAAATGCAGAAGGCGTGCGGCTCGGGCGGCACGGTGAAGGACGGCCAGATCGAGATTCAGGGAGATCAACGCGAGGTGGTCGCGCGGATTTTGACCGAGGCAGGGTTCCGTCCGGTGATGGCGGGCGGGTAAATTTTTAACGCAAAGATCGTTAAAAAAGGACGTCAGAAGATTAAACGCGGAGCACGCGGAGAGCGCGGAGACTTAGAAAAAGAGCCGAGGGCGCGGCGTTCTCCGCGCGCTCCACGTTTAAAAGATTGGGGATCAAGCTGCCAGTCCTGCCGCCAGCGCGAGGGCGCTTTTGGCGCGGTTGAGGATGTAGAGATGATAGCCGGGCGCGCCGTGGGCGAGGAGGTCGCGGATTTGCGTGAGCGCCCAGTCGATGCCGATGATCTCGACGACGTCGGTGTTTTCGGAGGCGACTTCCAGGCGGCGGAGCAGCGCGGCGGGCATGGAGGCGCCGGAGAGCGTGGCGATGCGCTGGATTTGCTTTGTGGAAAGCACGGGCATGATGCCGGGGACGATGGGCACGGTGATGCCGGCGGCGCGGCATTTGTCCACGAAGCGGTGATAGATCGCGTTGTCGAAGAAGAGCTGGGTCGTGATGAAGGCGGCGCCGGCATCCACCTTGCGCTTGAGGTTATCCAGATCGGTTTCGAGCGAGGGCGCTTCGGGGTGTTTCTCGGGGTAGCCGCCGACGCCGAGGCAGAACTCGGGGTGGCGGGCTTTGAGGAGGGCGACGAGTTCGTTGGCGTAGCGGAGGCCGTCGGCGGCGACGGTGAACTCGGTGGCGCCTTTGGGCGGATCACCGCGGAGCGTCATGATGTTGCGGAAACCGCCGTCGTAAATCTTGTCGGCGATGGCGGTGAGTTCGGCGCGCGAATGGCCCACGCAGGTGAGGTGGGGCATCACGGTGAGGCCAAAGTCACGGCGCAGGAAATCGCTGACTTGGGCGGTGCGTTCGCGGGTGCTGCCGCCGGCGCCGTAGGTCACGGAGACGAAATCCCACGGGATGGTTTTGAGCGCGGTCGCGGTCTGGCGCAGCGCTTCCACGCCCGCGTCGTCCTTGGGCGGGAAAAACTCAAGTGAGCGGAGCGGGCGGTTGTCGGCAAAGAGCGCGGAGATGGGCCGGTCGGGATTCATAACGTATCAATGCATGCGCATTGGATGATATGTTGTAAAGGCGGGAGTTTGACGCAGGTGCCCATGCAGCGTGTGCGCGGGCACAACGGCTGAGTTGAACGCAGCCGTTTAGGAAACGGCTGCCACGAATTCCACCGGTTTTTCGTAGATCGCGAGGACGATGCAGCCGGCCTCACTGATGACGCTGTGGGCGGTGCCGGGGGGATTGACGATGAGCGTGCCGGCCTCGGCGACGCTGTTTTGATCACGTTGGGAGCCGGCCAGCACGATGATGTGCTCGTAGCCGGTGTGGCGGTGCAGGGTGACTTTGCCGGCCTTGCGAAAACGGAGAAGCGAGGCGCTGGGGCCGGTGAGGCCGTCGCCGTAGAGGCGGTGGATTTCGACGCCGTCGATGAACGGCTCCCAGGAGATGTTGTCCTGCCACTGCGCGATGTTCGCGAGGTTGTGCAGCTCGATGCGTGGATAAGCGGGCGCTTGGTTGGATTCGGATGGGAGGGCCACGGGAAAGGGCGAGCGAAGCAAAAGCGCGGCCCGTTGGGAAGCCATGACTGCGGAGACTTCCGCGCTGAGCAACGGGGAGCCGCAGTCGGGGGCTTCTCAGCCTTGGACGGCTTTGATGAATGCGGCGGAGTCGGCGACGGCACCGAAGACGCCGCCTTGCATCTTGATCATTTTCAGGGCGGCGAGGTGGTTGCCGTAATCGGTGGCGCCGGTGCAATCGGAGAGCAGGAGGCATTCGAAGCCGCGGTCGTTGGCCTCGCGCATGGTGGTGTGAACGCATACGTCGGTCGTGATGCCGGCGAGGGCGATGTTTTTAATGCCTTTCTGGCGGAGGAGCATGTCGAGGTCGGTGCCGTAGAAGGAGCCTTTGCCCGGTTTGTCGATGATGGCTTCGCCGGGCAATGGGTAGAGCTCGGGGATGATGTCCCAGCCCGGTTCGCCGCGCGTGAGGATGCGGCCGCACGGCCCGGCGTCACCGATGCCCGCGCCGATGCGCTGGCTGCGCCAGAGCTTGTTGGCGGGGAGATCGGAGAGGTCGGGACGGTGGCCTTCACGCGTGTGCATCACGTGAAAGCCCTTGGCGCGGGCGGCGTGGAGGACGTTCTGAATCGGGCCGATGGGCGCGCGGGTGAGCGAGAGATCGTAGCCCATTTTGTCCACGTAGCCACCCGGTCCGCAGAAGTCCGTCTGCATGTCGATGACGAGGACGGCGGTGTTTTCCGGGTGGAGTTCGCCGTTGTAGGGCCAGGCATAGGGATCGGCTTCGACGTAGCGTTTCATGCGGGACGTGGGCGGGTTTTGTGAGCGGATCAGTAGGAGGCGTTGACGGGTTCTTCGCTGTGCTCCGGGGTTTCTTCGTGAACGGGTAAGTGGGAGAACTTGGCGCAGCCCGCGAGAATCGCCGCCAACACCAGGTAACTGGCCGCCACCCAGGGCGTCTGGGCGAAGCCGATGTGGGAGCCGTGCATGAGGCCGAAGAAGGTGAGGATCGCGCCTGCGAAGGCGAAGCCGGCGGCCTTGATCATATTGCGATCTATGATGAAGACGGCGATGGCTCCCATGATAAGTCCGCCAAGCGTGGAGCCGCCCCCGAGCGTTTCGAGGCCGCGGTAAAAGACGCCGTTGTTGATCATCTTGCCCGCGAGTTCGTCGGACACCGCGAAAACGCCCACGGAGGCCAGCGAACTGTTGATGACGGTGAGGCCCCAACTGGCGATGGAAGGCACGATGGCCAGCACGATGGCGGGGGCGTGGCGTTTGGGAGTTTCCTGAAATGCCTGCGAGCCGATGAGCATGCCGATGTAGAGCAGAATCGGGAGGATCGCGATGGTGGGAATGATCGCGGAGATCACAGAGATGGTGCCGAACCAGCAGAGCAGGATCACCAT
>JAHFTG010000309.1 GCA_023269455.1 Opitutaceae bacterium
AGGCGCTCTACGCTGACATGGGCCATTTCGGAAGGCGGCAAATCGCCTTCGCGTGGTATGGTCTGGCCTGCCCCGGGCTGCTTCTCAACTACTTCGGCCAAGGTGCCTACACGCTCGCCCATCCCGCCGAGGCGGCGGTGGACGGGTTCAATCCCTTCTTCGCCCTCGCGCCTGCGGGGCCTCCGCAATTCGCGCTCGTGATTCTCTCGATTCTCGCCGCCGTCATCGCCAGCCAGGCACTCATCTCGGGCACGTTCTCGCTCACGCGCCAGGCGATCCAGCTCGGGTATTTCCCGCGCCTGAAAATCCTTCACACCAACGCCGAGCTTCAGGGCCAGATCTACATTCCGCTGGTCAACTGGGTGCTCGCCATCGGCTGTATCTGGATCGTCATCGGCTTCAAATCCTCCGACGCCCTCGCCTCCGCCTACGGCATCGCCGTCACCGGCACGATGGCGGTGACGACCTACGCGTTCTACCGCGTTGTCCGCCACCGCTGGAAGTGGTCGCTGGCCAAGGCGGGCACCCTCTGCGCGCTCTTCATGGTGGTCGATCTCACGTTGTTTTACGCCAACCTCCACAAAATCGAAGACGGCGGCTGGCTGCCGCTGGCGATGGCCGCCGCCGTGCTCGCCATCATGCACACCTGGAAAAGCGGCCGCTACGAGATCCAGGAGAAAATCTACAACAGCGCCGTCGCCGAGCTGGAGTTGTCCAGCATCGCCAAAAGCAAATCCATCGTGCGCGTGCAGGGCAGCGCCGTCTTCATGGTGGGCATCCCGAAGGGCACTCCGCTCGCGCTCCTGCATCACCTCAAGGCCAACAAGTGCCTGCAAAAAACCGTCGTGCTCCTCACCATCATGACGGAGGAAGTCCCCACCATCGACGAGGAGGAACGCATGACCCTCGAATCGCTCGGCGAAGGCGTATGGCGCGCCATCGGCCGCTACGGCTACATGGAGTCGCCCAACGTGAGCCGCATCGTCGAACGCATCTCGGCGCAAGGCGTCGCCGTCAACACGCAGGGCACCACCTATTATTTCAACCGCGAGATGATCATCACCGGCGGCAACGCCCGGATGTTCCCGTGGCAAAAATCGCTCTACGGCTTCCTCAGCCGCAACGCCCGCCCCGTGAAGGATTATTACAACATCCTCCCCACGCAGATCATCGAGATCGGCCTGCCGGTGCAGTTGTAAGCGAGCCGGGCGTTCGTTTCACCCCAGCGTCGCCGCCGCGTCTGCGAACAGTTTTTTCCTGAACGCCGCGTCGCGCTTCCGATCCGTGCGCACCTCCAGCACGCGCACGCCCGTCGCGGGCAACGCGCCCGTCAGCTCCGCCAGATGCGCCGTGTCGCGCACCGACACATAACCGACGCCATAGGCCGCACAGAGTTTTTCAAAGCTCACCGCCTGCGGCGTCGCCCAAAATTTCTCGAACGGCGGATCGAAGCCCGCCACGGGCAGATGATTGAAGATTCCGCCGCCGTCGTTGTTCACTAGCACGATGGTCAGCGAGCCGCGCAGCTTGGCCGCCGTGAGAAAACCGTTCGTATCGTGCAGCAACGCCAGATCACCTGTGAGCAGCACGGCGGGCGCGTTGCCATGCGCCACGCCCAGCGCGGTCGAAAGCGTGCCGTCGATGCCGTTGGCCCCGCGCGAAAAATGAATCCGCACGCCGCGCGCATTCGCCGGCCAGAAATATTCCAGATCGCGCACCGGCATGCTGTTCGCCACGAACAACGGCGTGCCCGGCGGCAGGTTTTCCGCGAGCGCCACCGTGACTTTCGGCTCCACCAGCGCCGCTTCGTTCGCGATCCCCGCCCGCAAACCCGCGACCGCCTTTGCCTCCGCCGCGAGCCACGCCGCCGCGTAGCCATCGCCGGGGATTTTATTGCCGCCAACCGCCAATGATTCGACCGGTGCCGCGATCTGCCGCGTGCGCCCGTGAAGCGCATCACGGTTGGCCTCGCCCGGCGCGACGAGCAGCACCTCGGCCCCGCTCGCCTCCAGCCAGCCGCGAAGCACCTTGCTCGTCGGCCAGCCGCCGAGGCAAAGCACGGTGCGCGGCGCGAGATCGCGCGCGACCGATGCGTTTCTCAAAATAGTATCGTAAGCCGTCACCACCGGAAACGCCGTCTGGTGCCGCACCGGCGAAAGCACATCCGCCAGCACCGGCCACCCCAGCCCCTCGGCCAGTTCGCCCACTTTCTTTACATACGCCGCCGGATTTCCCGGCGCATCCGTTCCCGCAAAAATCAACCCGCGCGCCGTCGTGGGTCGTTGCCAGAGCGTCGTCTGCGTCACCGCGACATCCACCGCGTCTAGATGCGAAAAAAACTCCTCGCCAAGCTCCGCCTCCAGCCCCTTCGCCGTCGCATCCTCAATAGGCGGCAGCGGATCGCGAAACGGCGCGTTCAGATGCACCGGCCCGCGTCGCGCCCGTCCAACTACGTGCGCAAGCGTCTGCCGAAGATACCGCAACAACTCCACCTTCGCCTCCGGCACAGCCAGTTCGTGGTAAAACTCCACGAACCCGCCAAAAAGTTTTTGCTGATCGATCGTTTGTCCCGAAGAGCAGTCGCGCATCTCCGGCGGACGATCCGCCGTGATCACGATCAACGGCACACCGCTCTCCTTCGCCTCGATCACCGCCGGAAAGTAGTTGGCCCCCGCCGTCCCGCTCGTGCACACGAGCACCGTCGGACGCCCCTGCTGCTTCGCCAGCCCCAGCGCGAAAAACCCCGCCGAACGCTCGTCGAGCACTGGAATCGCTTCGATCTGCGGATGTCTGGCAAAAGCCATCGTCAGCGGCGTGGACCGAGACCCCGGGGAGATCACCGCCTGCGTCACCCCGCTGCGCACGAGTGTCTCCACGAGCACGCTGCACCATAAGCTGTTGGTATTCCTGAAATCCAAGGGCGTCATTCCTACTTACCATGCATCCGCTTACAACTGGTTCAACACGGTATTGATTTCCTATCGCCAAGCCCGTCCGCGCCCTGTTCAGATCAGGGCCATTTTCCGACTACCATGTTGATCCTCCGCGGCTCCCCCGCCCTCTCCGAATTCCGTCTCAACAAGCTCCTCAACGACCTCGTCGCCGCCGGCCTGCCCGTTCGCGCCGTCTCCGCCGACTTCGTCCACGTCGCGGAGCTCACCGGCGAACTCACGCCCACCCAGAGTGACGTCCTCGGAAAACTCCTCACCTACG
>JAHFTG010000310.1 GCA_023269455.1 Opitutaceae bacterium
GGTTCTCCCGACGCTCACCGTCTTCGAAAAAGCCGGCACGTTCGTGAACCAGCAGTTCCGCATCCAGAAATTTGCCAAGGCCGTCCCCGGCCTCGCTGGTGCCCACGACGACCTCGTCGTCCTCGCGAAACTCATCGCCGCCGCCGGCGGACCCGCGCTCGCCTCCGAGGTCAACGCCCTCTGGCCGACCCTCGCCGCCGAAGTCCCCGCGCTCGCCACGATCCTCTACCGCAACCTCCCCGAAACCGGCCTCCTCCTAGACCGCACTCCTTGGGCCGGCCTGCCCTTCGTCGAAGGGCCGACGCTCTACTTCAAACCCGTGAAGCCCGTCGTTGTCGCCCCCGCGACCGCCTAATCCCCCAGACGCGCCGCCATGTTCGATTTCTACTTCAACCTCCCGCTCATCGTTCGCCTCATCGTGCAGGCCGGCGCGGTGATTCTCGTGCTCTTCCCCATCGCCGCCGCGTGCTCGATGGCCGAGCGCAAAATCTCCGCATGGATTCAGGGTCGCCCCGGTCCCAACCGCACCCTCGCGCCGCTCGCCGGATTCCTCGCGCCGCTAGGTCTCGTCGGCCGCATTCCCTTCATCGGCCCGTTCCTCCAGCAGATGGGCATCTTCCAACTCGCGGCCGACGGCGGCAAATTCACCTTCAAGGAAGACCCCGTCCCCGGCCACGTTAACAAGTTCTACTTCGTCCTCGCCCCGATCATCGCGATGATCCCCGCGCTCACCACCGTCGTCGTGGTGCCGCTCGGCGCCTATTTCGCCGTCGTCGATGGCGTTTCCGTGCTCAAGCCCATCGTCCTCGCCGATGTCGATATCGGCCTCCTTGCGGTCTTCGCGATCTCGTCGCTCGGCGTTTACTCCGTCATCCTCGCCGGCTGGGCCTCCAACTCCAAATACGCGTTCCTCGGCGGCGTGCGCGCCTCCGCCCAGCTCATCTCCTACGAGCTTTCGATGACGCTCTCCGTGCTCCCCGTTTTCCTCTGGATCAACGCTCCCGGCGGTCACGGCACCCTGAGTCTCTTCGACGCCGTCCAGCTCCAGTCCGGCACCGGGTTTCACTGGGACAGCCTCTGGTTCATTTTCTACTTCCCCGTATCGGCCTTCATTTTCCTCGTCGCGCTCTTCGCCGAGACGAACCGCGCGCCATTCGACATGCCCGAGTCTGAGTCCGAACTCGTGGCCGGCTTCCACACCGAATACGGCGCGTTCAAGTGGTCGCTCTTCTTCCTCGCCGAGTATTCCCACATGATCATCGGCTCCGCCGTGGCGATTCTCCTCTTCTTCGGCGGCTGGAACCCGCTCCCGTGGATTCCCCTCACCACGCTCGCCCAATGGATTCACGTCGCCGACAAACCCCTGCTCATGGGCCTCGTCGGCATCGCCATTTTCATGGGGAAAGTCTTCTTCTCGATCTTCTTTTTCATGTGGGTGCGGTGGACGCTCCCGCGCTTCCGCTACGATCAGGTGATGCACCTCGGCTGGAAAAAACTCCTCCCGCTCTCCATCGCCAACCTGATCTTCTACACGCTCGGCATCGCCCTGCTTCAGAAATGATTTCTCCGGCCCAAAATCGTAAATCGTAAATCCGAAATCGTAAATTCCCATGGCCGTCATCCAAGTAGAACGCAAACCGCTCACCTTCGCCGAGCGCACCTACATCCCCCAGATCATCGGCGGGCTGCGGACCACGCTGAAACACTTCTTCGCCCCCAACGTCACGCTCTCCTATCCCGAGCAGCGCCCCGAGATTCCCAAAGGCTATCGCGGCGTCCCCACGCTGGTCAAAGACCCTCACGGCCGCGAAAAATGCGTCTCCTGCCAGCTCTGCGAATTCGTCTGTCCGCCCAAGGCCATCCGCATCACCCCCGGCGAAATCGCCGAAACCTCCGACAACGCCCACGTCGAAAAAGGCCCGAAGGCCTTCGAGATCGACATGCTCCGCTGCATCTACTGCGGCCTGTGTCAGGAAGTTTGTCCCGAGGAGGCGATCTGGCTTCAAAACCAGTTCTCCATGTCCGGCTACACCCGCGCCGAGATGGTCAACGACAAGGCCCGCCTCTACGAACTCGGCGGCACGCTCCCCGACGACCATTTCAAGTGGGACAAAAAGAAAACCGCCGAAGGGCACGGCAACGCCCACTAATTATTTCCCGCCTCATGTCGTCCGATTTCTTCTTCTACCTCTTCGCCGTCTTCACCCTCGCCGCCGCCGGGGCGGTCGTCGGCCTCAAGAATACCGTCGCCTCCGCGTTCGCCCTTCTTCTCTGCCTCGTCGGCGTGTCCGCCCTGTTCGTGCTGCTCGACGCCTTCCTCCTGGCCGCGCTCCTCGTGTTTGTTTACGCCGGCGCGGTCGTCGCATTGTTCCTCTTCATCATCATGCTGCTCGACGCGCAGGGCGGCGATCGCAAGCCCTTCAAAAAAACCGCCTACGTCTCGGGCGGCATCGCCTTCGCGCTCCTGCTCGTCGGCGTGCTCTCCTTCTGGAAAAGCGGCGCGCAGACCACCGGCGAGCTCGGCGCCATCGTCCCCGTCGGCGCGACTCTCAAAAATTACGGCGAACAGCTCTTCACCACCTATCTCCTGCCGGTGCAGATCGTCGGCTTCCTGCTCCTCATCGCCATGCTCGGCGTGATCGTGCTCAGCAAAAAATTTGAAGGCTTGGAGGACATCAAATGACCGTCGGCCTTAATCATTACCTCATCCTCAGCGCGCTGCTGTTCGCCATCGGCTTCTTCGGCGTGCTCCTCCGCAAAAACACGCTCGTGATCTACATGTGCCTGGAGCTCATGCTGGTCGCCTCGACCGTGGCGCTCGTGGCGTTCTCCCGCTTCAACAACACTATGGCCGGGCACGTGTTCGTGTTCTTCATCCTTACGGTGGCCGCCGCCGAGGTCGCGGTCGGCCTCGCCATCATCGTGGCGCTCTTCCGCCGCCGCCAGACCATCGATGTCGGCGAACTCAACGCGCTGAAAAACTGATCCATGAGTCCCGTTTCCCTCGCTCTCATCACCCTGCTCACGCCGCTCGTCTCGGCGGCGGTCATCGCGATCTTCCTCCGCAAAAAAGGCGCGCTGGCCTCGTTCGTCTCCGTGCTCGCCGCCGCCGTGGTCGCGGCCGGTGCGCTCACGCTGGCGTTTAGTGGCGCGCGTTTCGGCGTCACTTCGCCCGCCTCGATCGAGTGGCTTCGTCTCGGCGACTTCG
>JAHFTG010000311.1 GCA_023269455.1 Opitutaceae bacterium
CTCACCGAGAAGGAATTCTCCTTCGGTCTCCTAGAAAAGGAGAAGGTCGCGGTCGTTCCCGGCGCCGCCTTCGGCGAAAACGGGCTCGGTCACGTTCGCGCGTGCTTTGCCACGAGCTACGAGCAACTTATCGTCGCCTGCGACCGTATCGAACGGTTCGTGCAAGGGATCAAACGTTAGTCCTTTCGGTTGGGAACGGAGAAAACGGAGTTTTTTCTCCGTTCCCGCCGATTCCTCCTGTAATACCACTTATTATGAATCGCTCTGTCGCCATCGTCGGCCGACCCAATGTCGGCAAAAGCCGCCTCTTCAACCGGCTGGCAAAGAAGCGCATCTCCATCGTGCATGACCAGCCCGGGGTCACCCGTGACGTCATCACTGCCGAGATCGAGGACGGCGCGTTCACGCTCATGGACACGGGCGGCCTTGGCTTCACCGATGGCAACGTCACGCCAGCCGCGTTGACCGCCGCCTCCGAACTGCAGGTCGGCTTCGCCATCGATTCCGCCCAACTGATAATTTTCGTGATCGACGGGCTGGAAGGCCTGACCTCGCTTGACACCCGCATCGGCCAGATGTTGCGCAAATCGAAGAAGGACGTGCTCCTTGTCATCAACAAGGCCGACTTCGACGACTCCAAGGTGGACAAGGCCGAAGCCTACCGTCTCGGTCTCGGCGAACCGTTTCTCGTCTCCGCCGAACACGGCACCGGCGAATCTTATCTCCGCGAAGAGATCATCAAGCGTCTCGGGCCTGTGCCCGAGGAAGTAGAGACGAAGGACAAGACCGCCGCCGACCCGCTTTGCGTGTGCTTCATCGGCCGCCCGAACGTCGGTAAATCCTCGCTGAGCAACCGCCTTCTCCAGAGTGATCGCCTCATCGTGAGCAACGTCCCCGGCACCACGCGCGACGCCGTCTCGCTGCCGTTCGACTTCAAGGGCCGCGACGGAAAATATTATCCCTTCAAGCTGATCGACACCGCCGGCATCAAGGCCGCCACCAAGCTCGCGTCGCCCGTCGAGTATTTCTCCCGTCTGCGCTCGCTCGATTCGATCAAGGAAACCGACGTGGTTTTCCTCGTGCTCGATGCGATCGACGGCGTCACCCAGCAGGACAAGGCCATCGCCGGCGAGGCCATCAAGGAGCGGAAGCCCATCGTCATCGTCATCAATAAATGGGATATCGTTAAGGAGGCCTTCAAGAAACGTCTCGATCCCGACTGCGCGCCCGAATGGGGCCTGCACGATTTCAAAACCGAGCGCGAATACCGCCTGAAATACGAGCGCGCCATTCTCGCCAACCTGTTCTTCACGCCCGGCGCACCGCTGATTTTCGTGTCCGCCATGAGCGGCTACGAGGTGGACCGCATGCTCAACGCCGCCGTGAAGCTGAATCGTATCCTCGATATCAAGCTGCCCACGGCCAAGCTCAACAAGGTCATCGGCTACCTCGCCGAGCGCACGCCTCCGCCCGCCGTCGGCGGCAAACGCTTCCGCGTCTATTACGCCACGCAGACCGGCAACCGCCCTTTCCGCATCAAGATTTTTTGCAACCGTGAGGAGAAGCTTACAGAACAGTATCGCCGCTACCTCGAGGCGGGCCTCGTGGATGCATTCGAGCTGAACGGCTGCCCGATGTATTTTGAACTCGTCGGCAAGGAGAAGCACGAGGAAGGGACGCCTTACTCCGGCAAAGCCAAACGCGCTGCGCTCGAAAACGCCCGCCTCGAACATCCGCAAGCCCACGTCCCCAAGTGGAAGGAAGGGGAGGAAGCGGCCTACGACGAAGACTCTAAGCATGAAACCCTCGAAGACTGATTATCGCGGCGGCGAAGCCCTCGCGTTCTCCACCAAGGCGCTCGAGCTCGTCGTCACCCAAGACGTCGGCCCCCGCATCGTTTCGCTGCGCTCCAAGGCCGGCACGAAGGCGGGCAACTTGTTCCTCGCGTTTTCCGCCGACGAAAAACGTTACCACGGTTACTACCTGCGCGGTGGTCATCGCCTCTGGCATTCGCCCGAGGACATCGTCCGCACCTACCAGCCCGACGACGAGCCGCTCGCGGTCAAACCCCTCAAAAACGGCGTCGCCCTCGCGCAGCCCACCGAGGAAAAAACCGGCCTGCAGAAGGCCATGAAGATCGAGCTGCTCGGCGAACGCACCGTGAAGGTCACGCACGCGCTCACCAATCACGGCCTCTGGGAAATTGAGACGGCCGCGTGGGCGCTCACCATGCTGCGCGGTGGCGGCTACGGCGTGCTTCCGTTGTTGCCGAAGGGCAATCATGCCGACGGTGATCTGCTCCCGGGCTATGCGTTCGTCCCTTGGACCTACACCGATCTCTCACTGCCCGTGTGGGACCTGCACCGCGACTTCATCGGCATCGACGTGAAGAAGGCGAAGCAGGCCCAGAAATTTGGCATCACCAACTATCCCGGCTGGTCGGCCTACTGGCTGGACGGCGTCACGTTTGTGAAATACGCGCCCGTCATAAAGGGCGCCACTTACCCTGACCTCGGTTGCCCGTTTGAGACGTTCACGAACGGCGAGATGATCGAGTTCGAGACGCTCAGCCCTTTGGTGAAGCTCGCCCCCGGAAAATCCGTTTTCCACACCGAGCACTGGGTCGTGCTCGACGGACTCGAAAAGCCTTCGACCGACGCTGCTTTCGCCAAGCTTGCCGATGCCGTCGGCAAGTGGATCAAAACACTGAAATGAAGTGTCCGAACCGCTGAACATCGTCTTCTTCGGTTCAGACCCCATCGCCCTGCCACTGCTGGAATGGCTGGCAGGCGAGGGCGCTTCGACAGGTCGGGTGACGGCGGTGTTTACGCAGCCGGATCGTCCGGTCGGTCGTGGCCAAAAAATCACGGCCAACGGCATCAAGACCTGGGCGCTCGCGCGCGGCCTGCCCGTTTATCAGCCCGAGAAACTCACCGAGGACGTGCGCCTGCAACTGGCCGCGCTCTCGCCCGATGTCGCGCTCATCATGGCCTATGGGCACATCTTCAAGCAGGTGTTCATCGACACGCCGCGGCTCGGCACGCTCAACCTGCACACCTCGCTGCTTCCGAATTATCGCGGCGCGTCGCCCATCCAAACCGCCGTGGCCAACGGCGAGCGCGAGACCGGCGTGTCGCTCATGCGCATCGTGAAACAACTCGACGCCGGTCCGGTCGCCGATGCCGAGCGCGTGGCTATCGGA
>JAHFTG010000312.1 GCA_023269455.1 Opitutaceae bacterium
GTTCGAGCGGGGAGCCGTCGGGCGCGCGGAGTTCGTTGAGGTCGCGCAGCTCCGGGGTTTTGACGAGGTATTGGGTGTGGCCGAGGAGGTTGACGATGGGGACGACCTTGATGCCGGCGTGGGTGGCGGTGGTGACGAGTTTTTCGAATTCGCGGGTCGTGTAGGCGTCGGCGCGGGCGACACCGGGAAGGCTTGGGTAGGTGACGGCGTCTTCGAGGTGGAGGTAGAGCTCGTTGTAGCCCCAGTCGGCGTAGCGGGGGAGCTGCGCGAGGAGGAAGTCGAGGCGCTCGACCTGGCGGGCGAGGTCCCATTGGAAGGCGCGGATCATTGGTGGTTAGGCTTTAACGCAAAGGCGCGAAGAGGCGAAGGACGCAAAGAAAAAGACCCGACGCGGGAAGCGTCGGGTCTTCGTAGGAGGGCGACAAGGGCCGGATCAACTCAGCCGCGTTTTTGGGCGATGAGCTGCTCGAGCTTCACGATGTCGGCCGAGAAGAGGCGGATGCCTTCGGAGGTCTTTTCGGTGGCCATCTGGTCTTCGTTGAGGGCGAAGCGGAAGGCGGCTTCGTTGAAGGTGACTTTTTTGAGGTCGGCGGAGGCGGCTACGGCTGGGTCGAGCTTGCGCACGAGGGGGGCCGTGGAGGCCTTGAGCTCGGCGAGGAGCGGGGGGGCGATGGTGAGGAGGTCGCAGCCGGCGAGCTCGGTGATTTCACCGGTGTTGCGGAAGGAGGCGCCCATGACCTCGGTCTTGTAGCCGAACTTTTTGTAGTAGGTGTAGATCTGGGTGACGGAGATCACGCCGGGATCGGCGGCGCCGACGAAGTCTTTGCCGGAGGTCTTTTTGTGCCAGTCGAGGATGCGGCCGACGAAGGGCGAGATGAGGGTGATGCCGGCTTCGGCGCAGGCGACGGCCTGGGCGAAGGAGAAGAGGAGGGTAAGGTTACAGTGGATACCTTCTTTTTCGAGGATCTCGGCGGCCTTGATGCCTTCCCAGGTGGAGGCGATCTTGATGAGGACGCGGTTGCGGCTGATGCCGGCTTTTTCGTAGAGGGCGATGATCTCGTGGGCCTTGGCGACTGTGGCGTCGGTGTCGAAGGAGAGGCGGGCGTCCACTTCGGAGGAGACGCGGCCGGGGACGATTTTGAGGATTTCGAGGCCGAAGACGACGAGCAGGCGGTCGATGACCTGCGGGAGCGTTGCGCTGGGGCCGGCGGCTTTGATGGCTTCGTCGAGAAGCGGGGCGTAGGCGGGCATGCCGGCGGCCTTGAGGATGAGGGAGGGATTCGTGGTCGCGTCGCGAGGCGCGAATTCTTTCATGCTGGCGAAGTCGCCGGTATCGGCGACGACGACGGTGAACTGCTTCAGTTGGTCGAGTTGGGTGGACATGGGTGGAAGGGGATTGGGTGACGATGCTGACAACGAGGCAGCAGTTTTGTCACGTTTTTGTCGGGTTATGGGCGCTCAAATAATTTCTCAACCAGATGAGCGCGGTTGCTTCATCTTGGAATGCGCCGTCGAGCTGGGCTTCGAAGGCGGCGTCGAGGATGGGTTTGAAGGAAGGGCCTGCGGACAAGCCTGAGGTGAGCAGGTGGCGACCGAGGAGAATCGGCTGCGGGGCGGTCGTTTCCAGGGCGAGAGCGTGGGCGCGGGCGCGGAGTTTTTCGATGAGCGCGTGGGTGTCGGGCGAGTGGAGCGGGGGGCGACCCAGGCTGTCGGCCATCATGATGGCGCAGAGGTCGTCGATGGTGGAGGGCGCGAGTTTGCGGGCGAGGCGGCGGACTTGGGAATCGCTGAACTCGCCGTTGCCGCTGTGGTGGACCATGTGGAAAGCTACGAGCGGGCGAACGCGGTCGATCAGGGCGTGGGGCGCGCCGATGCGTTGGAGGAAGGTCTCCGCGAGCGGTCCGCCCGTCGATTCATGGCCGGGGCTGACCCAGCGGAGGCGGCCGTGTTTTTCGGCCTGATGGGTGGTGCCGGGTTTGCCGAAATCGTGGGCGAGGATGCCGAAGAGGAGGGCGCGGCGTTGGGAGGCGTCGGCTTCGAGCCAGGCGGGGAGGTTGACCAGGGCGTCGCAGCCGTGGGCGGTGTGGGTCAACACATCGCCTTCGGGGTGCCATTCGTGGTCTTGGAGCGTGCCGCGCAGGGTGGAGATTTCGGGGAAATGCCCGATCCAGCCGGTTTCCTCCAGCACGGCGAGGCCGCGCGAGGGTTTGACGGACTGCGTGGCCCATTTGTCCCACTCGCCCCAGATGCGTTCGACGGGGAGTTCGGCGAAAGTGCCGATCATGCTGCGGCAGAGCGCGGCGGTTTCGGGCGCGAGTGTAAAGTCGAAGCGGGCGGCAAATTGAAACGCCCGCAGCACGCGCAGCGGGTCTTCGGTGAACGCGGCGCTGGTGTGGCGGAGGAGGCGCGCCGCCAGATCGCGTTGGCCTCCATGCGGATCAAAAAGCTCGCCGGTGAACGGATCGCAGGTGATGGCGTTGATGGTAAAATCCCTCCGCGCGGCCGCATCCGCATCGCTCAGGTCGGGATCGGGCGCGACGGCGAAGCCTCGGTGGCCGATGCCGGTCTTCGACTCGCGACGGGGCAGGCTGAAATCGTAGTCGCTGGTCCCGAGCCGGAGCTTGATGACGCCGAAGCTTTGGCCGACCACGTCGGTCGCGCCAAATGGCGCCAGCGCCGCGCGCAGGTCGTCGAAGCCCACGCCCTGGACCTCGATATCGAAGTCCTTGGGTTCGCGGCCCATCAGCCAGTCACGCACGCATCCCCCGGCTAGGCGCGGGCGGCCGATGCGGTGCACGGCGTCGAGCACAGCGCGCAGATCAGCGGGGATGTTTATGGGCTCCATGCGGTTAAGATTTAAGTCTTTTCGGCGGGTTTGGCTTTGCAGGCGTAAACCACCACGCAGGCCCACCCTCCGATTAAAAATAATCCCCCCAGCGGCGTCACCGGTCCAAGCCAACGAGGACCACCCAACGCCAGCGCGTAGAGCGAGCCGGAAAACAAGCCGATGCCGATCAGCCAGCAGGTGCTGGCGCATCCGAGCCAGCGTCCGCCACGGTCTTCCGAATCAGCGCGCCCTTGCGCAAACACGTTTACCCCGAGAGCGGCCACGGCGTGGGTAAGTTGATACAATACGGCCGTTTGCCAGATGGCCGCCGAGCCTTTTTCCGCCAGAATA
>JAHFTG010000313.1 GCA_023269455.1 Opitutaceae bacterium
CTGTTTCGCTCCGACCTACTCGCTACTGACTACCCGCTACTTCTCTCCACACCATGCCCCTCTTCGATCCAAAAAAACTCCTCGTCCTCGCCGGCCCTTGCTCCCTCGAAAACGAGAAAGTCGTCCGCACCGTCGCCGAGAAACTCATCTCGATCCGCTCGAAATATCCCGAGCTGAACCTCGTTTTTAAAGGCTCCTTCGACAAAGCCAACCGCACCTCCATCGCCGGCGGACGCGGCACGGGTCTGGAAGAAGGCCTCGCCCTCCACGCCCTCGTCAAAAAAGACTACGGCCTGCCCTGCGTGACCGACGTCCATGACGCCTCCCAGTGCGCCCCTGTCGCCGCAGTGTGCGACGTCTTGCAGATTCCCGCCTACCTCTGCCGTCAGACGGATCTGCTTCTCGCCGCCGCCGCGACCGGCAAGACCGTCAACGTGAAGAAAGGCCAATTTCTTTCGCCCAACGACATGGTCCACGTCGTCGGCAAGCTGAAGCACGGCGGTGCCGCCGAAATCTGGCAGTGCGAGCGCGGCGCGACCTTCGGCTACAACAACCTCGTCGTGGACATGCGCAGCTTCCCGATCATGGCGCGCAACGGCTACCCCACGATTCTCGACGCGACGCACAGCGTGCAGCTCCCCGGCGCGGCCGGCGGTAAGAGCGGCGGCCAGCGCGAGTTCGTGCCCACGCTTGCTTTCGCCGCCCTCGCGGCCGGTGCCGACGGCTTGTTTCTCGAAACGCATCCCGACCCCGACAACGCCCTCTCCGACGGCCCCAACATGGTGCCGCTCGGCGAACTCGAAGCCCTGCTCGCGAAGTGCCTCGCCTTCTGGAAGCTGGCGCGTTCCTGATGTCCAAAAAGCCGCCCGGAAAACGTTCAAAACTTTCCGCCCCGCGCGCATTTTAATTGCGACACAAGCGGTTGACCAACGCGGGCTGGCGGCTTCAACCTGTTCCTTCATTTCAACCCGAACCCTGATGGAAACATTCCTTATCGACGTGCTCATCCCCTCCATGGGGGCGACCGTCAGCGAACTCACCGTCATCGACATCAAGATCGCGCCCGGCGCGCGCATCACCAAAGGCGAAAAGATCGCCGAGTTGGAAAGCGACAAATCCGTCTTCGAGTATGAAGCGCCCTGCGACGGCATCGTCGAAGCCATCCAAGCCCGCGCCGGAGACATCCTGCCCAGCGGCTCCCCGTTTCTCAGCATCCAGACGACGGACATCTCGTTGAAACACCTCACGGCCAAGGCTGAAAACAAAGCACCGAAGCCCGAGATCAAAGAACATAAACCGCTCGCCGCGCCCGCCCCCGTTTCTGCGCCCGCCGCTGCCGCCGCGCCTGTTCCTAGCGGTCTCCAATGGACGCCCCGCGCCGCCAATCTCGCGCGCGAAGCCGGCCTCGACCCCGCCACGCTCACCGGCATCGAAGCCACCGGCCCCGGCGGCCGCGTCTCCGGCGACGACATCACCCGCTACCTCGCCACCCGCCCCGCCGCCTCCGGTGCCGGTCTCTCAACTCTCAGCTCTCAACTCTCAACGTCCGCGCCCGCCGCTTCCGCCGAAACGGTCTGCATCGCTGGCATCGGTTACGCGGTCCCGAAAAACGTCCGCGCCACCAGCGACATTCTCAAATCGTTTCCCGGCCGCACCGAAGCTGAGATGGTCAAGCTCACCGGCATCAAGGAACGTCGCTATGCCGACGCCGACGAATCCGCCACCAGCCTCGCTGCCACTGCGGTCAACCACGCGCTCGCCCAAGCCGGCATGACCGCCGCGCAGATCGACGGCATCGTGCTCGCGACGATCATCCCCGACCAGCCCGTGCCCTCGATGGCCAGCGGTTTGGCCAAGCTCCTCGGCTGTCCCAAGGCGCTCGCGTTTGACATCAATGCCGCCTGTTCCGGCTGGCTCTACGCCCTCGAAGTCGGTCGCGCCTTCATCCGTGGCGGCACCGCGAAAAACGTCATCGTTGTCACCGCCGAACTCCTTTCGCGCATCACCAACCCCAACGACCACGAGACCGCCTTCCTCTTCGGTGATGGCGCCGGTGCGGCGATTCTTACGGATGCGCCCGGCGGTCATCGCCTGCACCGCATGGCGCTTTCCGGCGACGCGGCGGTTTTCGACGCGATCCAACGTCCCGGCGGCGGCGCGCGCCAGCTCCTGCCCGCGCCCGGCGGTGGAGACCTCAAGGATTTTTATCTTCAGATGGACGGCGGCGCCGTCTTCAAAAGCGCCGTCATTGCTTTCGCCAACGAGATCGAAGACGCGATGAAACGCCACGGCCTCAAGTGCGAAGACATCGCGTGGATCGTCCCCCACCAGGCCAACGAACGCATCCTCCGCGCCGTCGGCAAACGCGTGGGCATCCCCTTTGAAAAGTTTGTCGTGACGATCGCCAAATACGGCAACACCTCGGGCGCATCCGTCTCGATGGCGCTCGGCTGGGCGGCGGAGGAAGGCATCTTCAAAGGCGGCGACAAGATCATCTTCTGCTCCGTCGGCGCGGGCCTCACCTTCGCGGGCGGTCTGCTCGTCTGGTAAGCGGGCGCGCAGGCGATGGCGTCGCCACGTTTGAAAGCGCCGCGGTCGCTGGAATAAAATCTCCGCCTGACTACTCTCAGTCAGGTGAAACGTCTTCTCCTGCCCGTTCTGGGCCTCGCTTTTCTCTCCCTCGTTTTCGCACACGCGCAACACGCCATGAACCCACTTGCCTCCTCCGCCGACGCCACGCCCGCCTTTGCCTGCCCTGTTGACGGTGTCTCCGCCTGCGGACTGCCCTCCCACGTCGTCATCGACATGAGCAAGGCCGCCGTCCAACGCACCGACGCCGAGTGGCAAAAATTGCTCACGCCGATGCAGTATCGGGTCGCGCGCCAGCAAGGCACCGAGCCGCCTTTTCGTAATGAGTATTACGACAACCACGAGGACGGCGTTTATTTTTCCGTGTGCAGCGATACACCGCTCTTCGACAGCCGCGATAAATTCGAAAGCGGCACCGGCTGGCCGAGTTTCACCAAGCCTGTCGAAGGACGCTTCGTGGGCGTCTCTCGCGACACGAGCTACGGCATGACGCGCGATGAGGTTCATTCCACGGTGGACGGCGCGCACCTCGGCCACGTTTTCCCCGACGGCCCGAAACCCACCGGCCTGCGCTACTGCATCAACTCC
>JAHFTG010000064.1 GCA_023269455.1 Opitutaceae bacterium
CTTTTCGGTCGAAGGACCGTCGGCGATGATGTCGCCGAGCTTGATCTTCTGACCTTTGTCCACGATGGGCTTTTGGTTGAAGCAGGTGCCGGCATTCGAGCGCATGAACTTGCGGAGTTCATACACGATGACGCCGTTCTTCGGATCGCTCTTGGGGCTCTTGTCGAAGTTGCGGGGGAGTTCGCCGTCCTTGGTGACGACGATGCTCTTCGCATCAACGTAGGCGACGATGCCGGAGTCTTCAGCGACAACGACGATCTTGGAGTCGCGGGCGACGCGCTCTTCGATGCCGGTGCCGACGAACGGCGACTCGGCCTGAAGGAGAGGCACGCCCTGGCGTTGCATGTTGGCTCCCATCAGCGCGCGATTGGCGTCGTCGTGCTCAAGGAACGGAATCATGCCGGCCGCGATCGAGATGACCTGCTTGGGCGAGACGTCCATGTAGTGGACTTCGGCGGCGGCGACTTCGAGGAACTCGCCGTCCTGACGGACGGTGACTTTGCCGACAAAGTGGTTCTTGTCGTCGAGCTCGGAGTTGGCCTGAGCGATGATCTTGGCCTCTTCCTGGTCGGCGGTGAGGTAATCGATTTTGTCGGTGACCTTGCCGTCCTTGACCTGGCGGTAGGGCGTCTCGATGAAACCAAACTCGTTGACGCGAGCGTAGGTCGAGAGGGAGTTGATCAGACCGATGTTCGGACCTTCAGGCGTCTCGATCGGGCAGATGCGGCCGTAGTGGGACGGATGAACGTCACGCACTTCGAAGCCGGCGCGCTCACGGTTGAGACCGCCCGGCCCGAGCGCGGAGAGACGACGCTTGTGCGTGACCTCGGCGAGGGGGTTGATCTGGTCCATGAACTGCGAGAGCTGCGAACGGGCGAAGAAATCGCGGATGACCGTCGTGAGCGCCTTCGGGTTGATCAGCTTCTGGGGCGTGATCGAGTCCACGGACTGGTCATACATGGTCATGCGCTCGCGAACGAGACGCTCCGTGCGGGAGAGACCGACGCGGCACTGGTTGGCGAGGAGCTCGCCGACGGTGCGGACGCGGCGGGAACCGAGGTGATCGATGTCGTCCACGACGCCCTCGCCGCGCTTGAGGCGGACGAGATACTTGGTAGCGGAAGTGATGTCGCCGGACTCGAGGATACGCTGGTCAAGCTCAACCTTGAGGCCGAGCTTCTGGTTGATCTTGTAGCGACCGACACGACCGAGATCGTAGCGCTTCGGATCGAAGAAGAGGCGCTTGAGGAGAGCCTTGGCGTTGGCGGTGGTGGGCGGCTCGCCTGGGCGGAGACGTTTGTAGATTTCCTTGAGGGCTTCCTCTTCGTTGCGGGTCGGGTCCTTCTTGAGGGCGCGGATGATGGCGCCTTCGTCGGAAGCGGTGTCGATCACACGAATCGAGGAGATGTCGTGCTTCTCGAAGGTGCGCACGATCTGCTTCGTGAGAGGCTCGAAGGCGCGGGCGAGCACGACACCCTTCTGGGCGTCAATGGCGTCTTCAACCAGCACGAGCGTCGAAACGTTTTCGAGGTCGAGCGCCTTGGAGACCTTCAGATCCTTGATCTCGTAGAAGAGATTCAGAATGTCGATGTCGGAGCTGTAACCGATGGCGCGAAGCAGGGTCGTGATGAGGAACTTGCGGCGGCGGCGGCGGCGGTCGAGATAGACGTAGAGCAGGTCGTTGTTGTCGAACTGAACCTCGAGCCAGGTGCCGCGGTCGGGAATGATGCGGAAAGAATGAAGGGGCTTGCCGTTGGCATGGGGCGTCACTTCGAAAGCGATGCCGGGCGAACGGTGGAGCTGGGAGACGACGACGCGCTCGGCGCCATTGATGATGAAGGAGCCGCGCTCGGTCACCATGGGGATCTCGCCCATGTAGATCTCCTCATCCTTGATGAAGTCTTCCTCACGGAGGCGGAGCTTCACGTAGAGGGGCACCGAGTAGGTGATGCCTTCGCGGATACACTCAATCTCGGAGCTCTTGGGGTCGCCGAGGGTGTAGGAAACGTATTCCAGCACGAGACGCGCGTCGTAGGACTCGATGGGGAACACCTCGCGGAAGACAGCCTCAAGGCCCTGGGGCTTGCGCTGTTTCTCGGGGATGCCCTTTTGAAGAAAATCGAGATACGAAGTGATCTGAATTTCGATCAGGTTCGGCGGAACGATGACTTCACGGAGTTTGCCGAAGTTGATGCGGTCGGATTGATTGCGAACGGCCATGGAATTTCCCGGTTAAATGGAGAGGAGAAGCGGAAGGGCGCGCGGTGAAGCGCGGAAAATCTGACGCACACGACCCGTAAGGGCAGTGGCGGGAACAAGACTAAAGAACGAAACTGAAAAAGGCAAAAGACAGGCCGCGCAAAAGCACGGCCTGTCCAGAATCTGAAAGAAGATTTGCGACGTTGAACGCCAAGCGGTTACTTGAGTTCGACTTTGGCGCCAGCGGCCTCGAGCTTCTTCTTGATGTCTTCGGCGTCGGCCTTGGAAGCACCTTCCTTGACGGGCTTTGGAGCGCTCTCGACGAGGTCCTTGGCTTCCTTGAGGCCCAGGCCGGTGATGGCGCGGACTTCTTTGATGACACCGATCTTGTTCGCGCCAGCCTCGACGAGGACGACGTTGAACTCGGTCTTCTCTTCGGCGACAGCGGCGACGGCGCCAGCGGCGGGGCCAGCGGCGACGGCAGCGGCGGCGGAAACGCCCCACTTGCCTTCGAGGTCTTTGACGAGGGCGGCGAGGTCGAGGATCGTCTGCGCGGACAGCCACTCGATAACTTGGTCTTTGGTGATGTTGCTCATGGTATTAATTTCCTGAGGTGACTAGCGGTTTCTAAAAGTGAAACACGTTTAAGGGACGTATCCCCTAGCCGGACTCTGTGGATTCTTTGGCTTTTCGGATGCGGCGACCGGAGCCGCCGCATCCTCAAAATTGGGTTGTAGTTGGTTGGGTTAGGCGGCGGGCTGCTCTTTTTTGACCTTGGCGTCGAGGAGACGCACGAAGGCACCGGCGTTGCTCGTGAGCAAGCTGAGGAACTGCGAGCGAAGCACGTTGAACGGAGGAAGATCGGCCATCACGGCGACTTGCTTGGCGGTGAAGATCTTCTTCTCCAAGACGCCAACCTTGACTTCGAGCTTCTGCTTTTCGTCGAAGAACTTCTTGAGGATCTTCGCGACGCCGGCCGGGTTCTTGCCACCGACGAGGATGGCCGTGGGGCCAGCCAGCGCGGCTGCGTCGAACTCGGGCAGGCCGAGGGCCTTGGCGGCCACGCGGAGGGAACTGTTCTTGACGACGTGGAACTCGGCGTTCTCGGCGGCCAGCTTGGCGCGGAGATCGGCGACGTCGGACACGGTCACTTTGGTGAAATTGGCGAGGATGACGTAATCGGACTTTTTAAGGTGCGACTCGACTTCGCTGATCAGGTATTGTTTTTCGGCTCTCATGGTTAGGGTTCCGATTAGAATTTGCTGAACTCGGTGGAAGCGACGCGAACGCCGGGGCTCATCGAGGATGAGATGGCGACGGTCTTGATGTAGTTGCCCTTGAACGAGGCCGGCTTGGCCTTGCTCACGGCTTCGAGAACAGTCTGAAGATTCTCCAGAAGCTGGGCGGGAGTGAAGGAGCGTTTGCCGATGCCGACGCCGATGTTGGCGGCCTTGTCCATCTTGAACTCCACGCGACCGGCCTTGACGGCCTTGATGCCAGCGGGGATGTCGTCGGTCACGGTGCCGGACTTCGGATTGGGCATGAGACCCTTGGGACCGAGGACGCGGGCGAGCGTGCGAACCTGCTTCATGGCTTCGGTAGTCGCGATGGCGACGTCGAAGTCGAGCCAGCCTTCGCTGACCTTTTTCATGAGCTCGGTGAGGCCGGCTTCGTCGGCACCGGCCTTGAGGGCGACCTCAGGGGAATCGGTGAAAACGATGACGCGGACCTTCTTGCCGGAGCCATTGGGCAACGGGGTGGTGCCGCGCACCATTTGATCGCCTTGCGAGGCGTCAACGCCGAGGCGGATGGAAAGCTCGACGGTCTCGTCGAACTTCGCCTTCGGGAATTTGGAGAGGACTTCCACGGCTTCAGCCAGTGGATAACCCTTCGTGAGATCAGCGACGGTGACGGCGCTGCGGTAGCGTTTGCTTTGTTTTACGGGCATTGGTGACTCCTTGCGGTGCGAACGTCCTTGGAAGGACTCCCGCGGTGAGTTGGTTTATGTGACGGGAAATTAATCGACGACTTCGATGCCCATATTGCGGGCGGTGCCGGCGATGATCTTGATGCCAGCGGCTTCATCCTTGGCGTTCATGTCGGCCTTCTTGAGCTTCCAGATTTCGGCGAGCTGCTTGGTGGTGACTTTGCCGACCTTGTCCTGATTCGGCTTGGCGGAACCGGAGGCGATGTTGGCGGCCTTCTTCAGGAGGACCGAAGCGGGCGGGGACTTGAGGATGAAGGTGAAGCTCTTGTCAGAGAAAACCGTGATGACGACCGGCAGAATCATGCCGTTCTGGTCCTTGGTCTTGGCGTTGAATTCTTTGCAGAACGCCATGATGTTGACGCCTTGGGCGCCGAGCGCGGGACCGACGGGAGGCGCGGGATTAGCGGCACCGGCGGGCAGTTGGAGGCGGATGTAACCTTGGATCTTCTTGGCCATGTGAGTAAAGGAGCGGGTTTTGAGTTAAAAATTCGAACGGTGACAGGGTGAGAGAGGGCGTCGTCTCACTCAGTGAGGCGCTGCACCTGCCAGTATTCGAGCTCGACCGGGGTGAACCGGCCGAAAATGGAAACGGAAATCTTGAGCTTGCCGCGGGCGGGATCGATCTCGTCGATGCGGCCGGTGAGGTTGGCGAAGGCACCGTCGGTGATCTTAACCTCTTCGCCGAGTTCGTAGGAGATCTTCGGCACTTCTTTGCCGTTGGCCTCTTCGATGCGGGCTTTGATCTCGTCAACTTCAGCCTGGCGCAAAGCGGCGGGTTTTTCGCCGCCGACGAAGCCGATGACACCGGCGACTTCCTTGACGAAATACCAAGGCTTGTTGATCAGGTGGCCCTCTTCAAAGAGGCGCATCTGGATGAACACATAGCCAGGATAGAGCTTGCGGGTCTTGGTGCTCTTCTTGCCATTCTTGACCTCGGAAACGACTTCCGTGGGCAGGAGCACCTCGAAGACGAAGTCGTCGAGCTCTTCCACGGTTTTGAATTTCTCAATGTATGCCTTCACCTTGTTCTCCTGACCGGAGAGGGTGTGAAGCGCGAACCATTGAACGCCGGCGGGCGTGGTCGTTTGAGTGGAGGACATGGGCGTCAAAAGGGCGGGTGTTTTAGCTGACCCAGGAGGTGAACAGGTCAACGACTTGGTAGAGGGAGAAGTCGGTGATGCTGGTGAACACGCCGAGGATGATGGCGGCAACGATGACCACGATCGTAGAATCGAATAGCTCCTTGCGAGTCGGCCAAGTGGCTTTCTTAAGCTCATCGACCATCTCAACAAAAAATATACGAGTGCTACGGAAAGGGTTTTTCATCGGAAAACGTGGCAGGCGCGGAGGGAATCGAACCCCCAACCAACGGTTTTGGAGACCGCTACTCTACCAATTGAGCTACGCGCCTGTAAGGGTGGGTTTTAGACGACGCAGCCGAGGCCCTTTTTACAAGGCCTCGGCAGGTCGGTTCTAAAGGAATTTCGAATGGCTTATTCGATGATGTCGGTGATACGACCGGCACCGATGGTGCGGCCGCCTTCGCGGATGGCGAAGCGCTGGAGCTTCTCCATGGCGATGGGAACGATCAGGTCGATCTCAACCGCGATGTTGTCACCGGGCATGATCATCTCGACGCCAGTCGGGAGGTTGACGATACCGGTCACGTCCGTCGTGCGGAAGTAGAACTGGGGACGGTAGCCGTTGAAGAACGGGGTGTGGCGGCCGCCCTCTTCCTTGGAGAGAACGTAGATCTCAGCCTTGGCCTTCTTGTGGGGCTTGATGGACTTCGGAGCGGCGAGAACCTGGCCGCGCTCGATGGCTTCCTTGTCAATGCCGCGCAGGAGGATACCGACGTTGTCGCCAGCCTGACCGGAGTCGAGGAGCTTGCGGAACATTTCGATACCGGTGACGACGGAAGTGACGGTGTCCTTGAGGCCGACGATCTCGATGGTGTCGTTGACCTTGATGATACCGCGCTCGATACGACCGGTGGCGACGGTGCCGCGGCCGGTGATGGAGAACACGTCTTCAACAGACATCAGGAAAGGCTTGTCCATCTCGCGAGCGGGCTCGGGGATGTCCTTGTCGATCGCGTCCATGAGGGCGGTGATCGCAGCGTTGCCTTCGGGCTTGTTGTCGAGGGCGGCGGTGGCGGAACCACGGACGATGGTGGCGTTGTCGCCGTCGAACTGGTATTTGGAGAGCAGCTCGCGGATTTCCATCTCGACGAGGTCGAGGAGCTCGGCGTCGTCGATGAGGTCAACCTTGTTGAGCCAGACGACGATCTTTGGCACGCCGACCTGACGGGCGAGGAGGATGTGCTCGCGGGTCTGGGGCATCGGGCCGTCAGCAGCGGAGACCACGAGGATCGCGCCGTCCATCTGGGCGGCACCGGTGATCATGTTCTTGACGAAGTCGGCGTGGCCGGGGCAATCGACGTGGGCGTAGTGGCGCTTTTCCGTCTGGTATTCGACGTGGGCGACCGAAATCGTGACGATCTTGGAAGCGTCACGCACGGTGCCGCCCTTCGCGATGTCCGCGTAGGTCTTGACCTCGGCGAGCCCCTTGCGCGCCTGAACGGCAAGGATAGCGGTCGTCGTGGTGGTTTTACCGTGGTCAACGTGCCCGATGGTGCCGACGTTGACGTGGGGTTTGTTGCGTTCGAATGTGCCTTTAGCCATGGTGAAATGTGTGGAGTTTTAAGTGTCTAATCGGAAAGTGACTTCTATAGTTGATGACCTGGAGCCCAGAACCGGATTCGAACCGGCGACCTCGTCCTTACCAAGGACGTGCTCTACCAACTGAGCTATCTGGGCGTAACTAGGAAAGGTCAAAAAACGAGAAAAGGAGCGGTGACCGTGACTCCCTGATTTTAGGCCGTCAACTGCAATTTTGGCCTTTTTTAAACGAAATCTACGGCCCGATCTTAAAGGTGTAAAAACCCGGCGACAGTCGCTCCCCCACCCGCACCGTGCGCGTCAGTTGCGCACTGAAATAGTCGTCCACCGCATCCGAGCCGGAACTCACCGTCACCACCAAACCGCCGACCAGTCCAAAACGCGAAACAGCCCCCAGCAGCTCCATCGGCTGCCAATCGCCTTGCGGGCGATTCGCGGTTTCAGACAAGGCCAGCGCCAAAACCACCCGGCCGCCGTCGGCGCGCACGGCTTCCAAGTATCCGGCGCGATTCGAAAGTTTTTCGCCCACTCCGTCGGTTCGCCCCATGACCAGCGGCACCTCGCGTCGATCCGCCAAGGTAAGCCCCTGCACCGGACCAGCCGGCACCGACGTGAGCGCCGGGAACACCAAGTCAGCCTTGTCCTTGTTGAAAACAAGCTGGGGCTCCAACGTCGCAAACGGTCCGCCGACCACGCGCCGTTCATCGGCGACGGACGTTTTCTGCCCACTGTTCATCGCGGTGGGCAAAAACAGCGGCGTGGGATCGTAGGCCGCCAGTTGCTCGGCCTGCACATCGGCGGCAGCCTTCGGGTTAAACGGCGTGATGCCTAATATTGGCATGGGCACGCCTGTCTTCGACGACGGCGGTGCGACGGGAATTTGCAGCCATGCCATTACGCCTACGACGAGCACAGCCGCCACCGCGCTCACCGAAATCCAAGGGAAACGTTGTTTCGGCCTGGCCTTCATCGCTCATTTCTCCGTCGGCTGCGTCACGGCGGCCGTCGGCTCGGCGGCGATTTGCACCGCAGCAAATCCGGCCACGCGGGCCATTTCATAGATATCCGTGAGATCTTTCGTGCTGAGCGTCGCGTCCGCCTGTACCAGCAGCCGCAAGCCCGGATGCCCTTTTGCGCGCTCCACCAACCAGCGACTCAGACCGGCCGAATCCACCTTGGCGCCCTCGACGAAGGCGAGATCAGCTCCTTTGACCGCGATCACCACATCAGTAGGCATCGCGCCCGCCACGGCCGCATCGCTCACGGGCACTTTGAAATCAACCCCCAAGCCCGGCGACAGCACAAAGCGCGAGCCAAACAACACAAACATGAGAGCAATAAGACCCGCGTTCACGTAGAACAGAAAATCGAAGCTGCGTGGCGGCGGCCTCAACCGGGCAGAAAGATCAAGCGGGCGGGTGATCATTTTTCGACGGATTCGGACGTTTCCGACGAAACCTCGATACGACGGTAATCAATCAACAGATAACGCATGATCTCGTTGCCCGCCCACTCGATGTCGCGCACGAGCGAACGCACCCGGCCATGTAAAAAATGATACGCCAGATGAGCGGGGATCGCCACGATCAGGCTGCCCGCCGTCGCCAGCAGCGCGTGCCACATGCCCGTCGAAAGGGACTGGGCGGTCGCATACTGCCCGCCCTGCATGAAATCGTGAAACGTCGTGGCCATACCGAGGACCGTGCCAAGCAAACCAACCATGGGCGCCACTTGCGCGATCGCCGCGATCGATCCCAACCGACGCTCCAACGCGGGCAACTCCACCACGGCGGCCTCCTGCACGGCGTAGCGCATGCGCGTCTCGTCGTCGTGCGCATGGATGAGCGCGGCCTTGACCACCGCCGCCACCGGCCCGGGGGTCTCTTCGCAGAGCGTCAACGCCTCCACGATGCGCCGCTTCGCGAGGATGTTTTTGATACCGTCCACAAACGCCGTGGATCGGATCTGCCCGCGATGCAGATAAAACGTGCGCTCGATAAACAGCACGAGTGCGATCACCGCCATGAGCACCAAGACCCACATCATGGGACCGCCGCGCGCCAAAAGATTAAGATCAAACGGAGACATGCAAAGGAGGGTTAGAGGAGGTTTGCGAAGCGGGGTAAACGCCTAAGTGGACATCACACGCCGGTCATGGTTTCCCGCCCACGCGCACGAAGCTCTCGCGGGCCAGTTTGGCGAATGGCAAATTCTTGCGAAGGATGAGTTCGTAGGCGGTGCGGGCCCGTTCGAGTTTTTGCTGCTGCGAATAAAGATCGCCCAGCCGCAGAAGCGTGCGCGCCGTCCAGTAGCGCCCCTGCACGCCGAGCTGCGCCGCCTGTGCGTCGTCGAGCAGGAAAGTCGTCACCGATGTCCACCACCCATCGCGGGCGCGCACCAAATCATCGGCTTTTCCGCGCGCCGCATAAAGATCCCCCAATTGGAAGGACGCCTCCACGCGCATATCCACCGAAGCGGACGGCAACTCCTGGATGCGCTCGTATATCGTGGCCGCACTTTCAAAATGCGAGACGTCGCTCGGCCCGCTCTGTGCGCGATGGCAGGCCGCCAGCGCCATCTCCGCCGAGAACACGCCGGGGTTCTGCGCGTAGTTGTTCACGAGGAATTCGTAAACCTGCTGGGCGGGCCCAAACTGGTTCAATCGCCTCAACAAATCGCCCTGCTTGAGCCGCGCCGCAAACACGAGCGGGCTCTGCGGACACTCCTTATTGATGCGCTCCAGAATCGTGTAGGCTTCCTTGTAATACTTATCCTCCCCACGCCTCTCCGCATAAAGCGCCGCGCGGTAAAGCGCATAGGCGGCGTAGTCCTGCTGCTTGAATTTTTCGGCAAGCAGTGGATGCTGCCCCAGCATATCCGCCAGCGCGACCAATCGTGCCTGGGCGTCCAGGAGATTGTTTTTCCCTCCGTAATAATCGGCCTCGTCCACGTAAGAATACATCGCGGCATCCGACTGCGCGAAGTCTTTGCGCAACGACTGAAGCAACGCCAGCGCAGGCTCCGGCCGGTCGAGCTGGAAGTCCGCCTTCGCCTGCAAGAGCCGCATGCTTGCCTCCAACTCAGCACGCAAAGCCGGTTGCAATCCATCGAGCTTGGCCCCCGCCAAATCCTTCGCGAGCTCCAGCGTCTTCTCGGGCGAACCCGCGTCGAGCGAGAGGCGCGCCTGCAACCAAGCCAGCCGCACGCGCAGCTCGGCC
>JAHFTG010000065.1 GCA_023269455.1 Opitutaceae bacterium
CACCGTCATCGCGCGCGGCCGCGTCGGCCAGACCTATAACATTGGGGGCAACAACGAGCGCCAAAACATCGACCTCGTCCGCCTGCTCTGCGCCCTGCTCGACGACCTTCGCCCGCGCCCTGACGGCCGATCCTACGCTGACCAGATCACTTTCGTGACCGACCGCCCCGGCCACGACCTCCGCTACGCCATCGACGCCTCAAAAATCCGCCGCGAACTAGGCTGGAAGCCCAAGCAGGACCACACCTCCGGCTTCCGCAAAACCGTCCAGTGGTATCTCGATAACGAAGCCTGGACCTCCGCCATTTTAAACGGCTCCTACAAACTCCAACGCCTCGGCACCCAAGCCTGATTCCATGAGCATCCCATCACGCAAAGGTATCGTCCTCGCCGGCGGCTCAGGCACCCGGCTCTACCCGCTCACCATCGCCGTCTCCAAGCAGCTCATGCCGGTTTACGACAAACCCATGATCTACTACCCGCTCTCAGTGCTCATGCTCGCCGGTCTCCGCGAGATCCTGATCATTTCCACGCCGCTCGATCTTCCCCTCTTTAAACGACTCCTCGGCGACGGCTCCCACTTCGGCCTCACCTTGAGCTACGCCGAACAGCCCAGCCCCGACGGCCTCGCTCAAGCCTTCACCATCGCCGCCGATTGCGGCTTTCTCGGCCAACACGACTCCGCGGCCCTCGTGCTCGGCGACAATCTCTTTTACGGCCACGACTTCGCCACCTCCGTGCAAGCCGCCAGCGCCCAACCCGGCGGCGCAACCATCTTCGGCTACCACGTTGCTGAACCCTCCGCTTACGGCGTCGTCGAATTCGCCCCCGACGGCCGCGTGCTCTCCCTCGAAGAAAAGCCAAAACAACCCAAGTCTAACTACGCCGTCCCCGGGCTTTATTTCTACGACGCCGACGTCGTATCCCTCGCCCGCAGTCTGAAACCCAGCGCCCGCGGCGAACTCGAAATCACCGATCTCAATCGCCTGTATTTGGAACGCGGCGATCTCCGCGTAGAGCTCCTCGGCCGAGGCACCGCGTGGCTCGACACCGGCACGCACGACAGCCTCCTCGAAGCCGCCCAGTTCGTCTCCGTCATCGAAAACCGCCAAGGCCTGAAAATCGCCTGCCTGGAAGAAATCGCCTTCCGCCAAGGCTGGCTCGACCGCGCCGGCCTCGACGCCCAGATCACCCGCCTCGGCAAGTCCAGCTACGGTGCCTATCTTTCACGCCTCTAAAAACCAGCCCTACAACCATATGGAAACCATCAAGATCTACGTCGGCACCCAGCCGCAGCAAATGCTCACGGTCAAAGTGCTCGACCACTCCATCAAGAAACACACCCGGCATCCCGTGGAGGTGTTTCCCCTGTTCAAAGCCGATATCGCCATCCCGATGCCCAAGGACCCGAAGAATAAACCGCGCACCCCTTTTTCCTTCCAGCGCTTCTTCATTCCCCAGCTCAACGGCTACACCGGCCGCGCCATCTACCTGGATTCCGACATGCACGTCTTCCAGGACATCGCCAATCTCTGGAATTATCCCATGAACGGCGCCGATGTCCTTTCCGCCTACGAATCCGGCGGCACCGGCGAAAACAAGGTCCGCAAACCTCAATTCGCCGTCATGCTCATGGACTGCGGCCAACTCAAATGGGACATCGCCGAGATCGTCCGCCGCATGGACAACGGTGATTTCGTTTACGAAGACCTCATGTATAAAATGTGCGTCGCCCGCGATCCCCGCCCCGTGATCGAACGCGAATGGAACTCGCTCGAATACTACGAGGCCGGCCGCACGTGCAACCTGCACTACACCGACATGAACACCCAGCCGTGGCTCACCACCGAAAACAAATACACCTCCGTCTGGGTCACTGAGCTCATCGACGCCGTCCAAAAAGGCAGCATCTCCCCCGCCTACCTCCGCGATGAAGTGCTCGCCGGCAACGTCCGCCCCTCCCTGCTCTTCCAGGTCAAAAAACAACAGCCCGATCCCGCCCGCCTCTCAAGCACCGCACGCTTCCTCGACCGCTTCTTCATCGCGCCTCATTGCCGCAACAAATCCACCAGTTCCTTCCAGATGGCCCGCATGAAACTGGCCGCCAAACTGGCCGCGGCGCTCAATTGAGCCGGGCACCCAGGCAACTCTTGCGCCCATGATCGTCGGCTGGAAAGTCTCTACTCAAAATCTCAACGTGGCGAGTGTGCGGTATCGCGCCTTGCTACCCGCGCTCGCGTTGAAAAAGCAGCGGATCAAAAGCCGTTTTTTCCATAAAAACCCTGAGCGCAACCTTCGCGGTCTGGACGCACTGGTCTTGGTCAAGAGCACCCACTTCAAGGATTATGTTTTCGCGCAACAAGCCGCCATGCACGGGATCCCCATAATCCTGGATCTATGCGACCATATCTTCGTTCCCGGCTACACCAACAACACCCTCACCCCGCCCGGCACCATCTTCGCCTCACTCGCGAGCCTGGCTCAGGCGATTGTCGTCACCACCGAGCCGCTGGCCGCACAAGTTAAGGCCCATCTCGGAAATCACCGCCCGCCCGTTTATATCATTCCCGATGGCGCCAAACCCCGGCACTGGCCGCTCTCCCTGCACCTTCGCACGGCCGGCTCGGGCATCCTTAAACGATTTCAAAAACCCGCCGCTCCCCGCCCGCCCGCGCCGTGGCACAAACATCTCTACCGGTTCGGCCGCGCTTGCCTTGAACCCATCCGCCCCATCCCCACGCCCACACGCCACCGCCTGCTCTGGTTCGGCAATCACGGAGCCGATTATGCGAAGTTCGGCCTGCTCGATTTACTTATCATCAAAGACGACCTCGAACGCATTGCCCGCGAGTTCGATGTCGAACTCATCGTCGTATCGAACCACAAACATAAATACCTAGAAAACATCCAACCGCTCGCAATCAATTCGCGCTACTTTGAGTGGTCCGAGCGCACCGTCAGTCGTCTGCTGAAGACCTCTCCGCTCGTCCTCATCCCCAATTCACGGGATGATTTCAGTCTTTGCAAATCCGCCAACCGGGCCGTCCTCGCCTTGCAAGCCGGCGCCCCCGTGGTCGCCACTCGCACCATCGCTTTGGAGCCCTTGGCCGACTGCATCCGCTTCGATGATTTTTACCACGGCATCAAGGCCTATCTGAGCTCGCCCGAGTTAATTCAAGACGACACTCGCCATGCCCGCGACCTCATCACCCGCGAATTCGGTCCGGCCCGCATCGCCGGACTTTGGACACAGGTCCTCCGCGAGGTGAGTCGCAACCCGCCGCCCGCACCGCACCTTCTCACCCTTCTGAACCTGATTCAGGATCTCTATCTCATCCTGCCCATCCTGCTCGAATGCCAGCGACAGCAGATCCCCACACTCACTTATTGCAGCGGCAAACTGCTCAACTCCTCTCCCCGCGTCCTAAAAGCCCTTCGCGAGCACGGCCTCCCCTTCTGGATCATCGACTCCGTCAAAGAGCTTCCCCCGCTGCCTGCATCTGCGAAAGCACTCCTCACCGCTGCGGAAACCAGCCTCGGCGCGCATAAACTGGCCCACGAATTAACCCTCCACGCAAACCGCCAGGGGCTCTACACCGTCACCCTGCAACACGGCTTTGAAAACGTCGGCCTCACCTACGACGACGCCGTGCACCCCATCGGCACCATCACCTTCGCTGCCCAATCCATTTTCACTTGGGGCCCGCCCGGGCTTTTACACCCGCTCATTTCCGATCACGCCCGGCGCAAATGCATCGTCACCGGCATCACTAAATTCCCCCGCGCCACCGATGATCTCCCCGCCGGTTTGCTCCCACCCGGCGATCACTTGATCGGCGTCTTCGAAAACCTCCACTGGCATCGTTATTCCGAAGCCTACAAAGCGTTCTTCATCGAGGGCATCATCCAATCTGCCCGCCAATTCCCCCAACTCACCTTTATCGTCAAACCCCATCACGCCGGTCTCTGGCTCTCGTCCCACTCACACGGCGCGCTCCCCGCCAACGTCATCGTCATCAACCCGGCCGTCCCGCCTTGGGAAAACTTTACCGCCAGCGCCCTCCTCCCCCGCGTCCGGGCCGTCTTCACCACTCCTTCGACCGTTGCGCTCGATGCCGCCCGCCTCGGCCTTCCCGTGGCGATCATTTCCGCCGATCTCGATCTCCCCGCCTACCAACCTCTCCCCCTCATCACCCAACCCGACGACTGGACCGGCTTCCTCCGCGCCCTCGAAACCCCCGAAACCCATCGCGCCCTCGCCGACCAATCCCAACGCTTCGTTACCCGCACCCTTGCCCCCCTCGACGGCGTCCAGGAAATCGTTCGTCACCTCGCCCTCGCGACGAACACCCCTGCCGCAGTCGCCTGATCCCATGAACTGGAATCTCTTTTCGCTCACCAAGCCCGCCGCGCCCAAACTGCGTCCACCCGCCAACGCCCCTGTCGGCGATCCACAAGCGCCCCTGCGCATTCTCATCGTCGCCAACGCCCTCATCCCCACCGTCCAGATCAGCCTGCTTCTTCCCCTCGCTCCACTCACTCAAACCGGCCGGGCCCACCTTCATCTGATCACCGAAAAGGATATCGTCCTCAGGACCAAAGAAAATGCCTCCCCCGGGACATTCGCCGGCCTGTTCGATCTCCTGCGCCCCACGCATGTGGTCTTCTGCCGCTACAGCGGCCCCGGCGGCCCCGGCCTCCTCAAAGAAGCCACCCTCCGTCATCTGCCTTCGATCTATATCATCGACGACGACCTGCTCAACGTCCCCCGCGAACTCGGCGAACAGAAATACCTTTTTCATAACGACCCCGCCCGCCTCACCTGCGTCAACGACCTCCTTCGCACCGTTGATCTCGTTTATTGCTCCAACTCCCGCCTCGCCGAAAAACTTCGCGCCCAAGGCATCACCGACCGCCTCCACGTCCCCCCGTTTTTTTGCACTCCTCCTTGGATCAAGCCGCCCGCTCCCCACCCCAGCGGCACCCTTGGCTATATGGGATTCGATCACGCCCACGACTTCGCCCTCGTTCTCCCCGCACTCGTCAAAATCCTCCATCGCCACCCGCAGTTAACCTTCGAGCTTTTCGGCAAAATTCCCCGCCCCGCCGCACTTCATCCCTTCGGCGACCGGGTCCGCGTCCTTCCCGCCGTCTCCGATTACGAACAATTCCTGCACGCCCTTGCCGACCGTCATTGGGACATCGGCATCTGCCCGCTTGCCGCCACCCCGTTTAACCAAGTCAAAAACATCAACAAATGGATGGAATACACTGCCGTCGGCACCGCCGTGATCGCCTCCCAAAACACCATTTATGACGACTGCTGCGCCCAAGGCTGCGGCCTGCTCGTGGACGACGACGGCTGGGAATCCGCCCTCAACGATCTCATCACCCAACCCGCCCAACGCCTTCATCAGATAAACCTCGCCCAAGCCCGCCTCCGCGCAACCTATTCCCCGGAAACCCTCATCACTCAAATTCAACATGCCTTTTCACTCGCCGAAAGCAGCCACCGCATCGCATGAAAAATCCCTTTAAATCCCTGCTTCAAAAACCGCCGGCGACTCCCGCCAAAGCCGCGACCACACCGCCAGCGCTCCGTCATCAAAAAAGCCCCGTTCCTTTTGCCGGCCACGCGACCAATCAGATAAAGTCCGGCTCCGTCGAATTCCTCTCCGATGCCGACTTGCAGCGCCTCAACGAACTGCTCCCGTGGCAGTGTTTCACCGCCGACACCCAAGGCCGGCGCTTCGGCGATACCGCTTGGAACGGCAAACGTGACACCCCTCAAATCATCCCCGATCGGCGCATCCTCCAAATGCACCAAGCCTTCAACCTGGCCGGAAAATCCGTTCTGGAAGTCGGCTGCTTCGAGGGCATCCACACGATCGCCCTCGCCCAATGCGGAGCCACCGTCCAAGCCATTGATTCCCGCATCGAAAACGTCGTCAAAACCATCGTCCGCTGCAACCTCCTCGGTTTCTCGCCCACCGTAAGCGTATGCGATCTCGAAACCCCCGCCGACGTTTCCCGCCTGCCCAAATCTGATTTTGTCCACCATGTCGGTGTCCTCTATCACCTCAAAGACTCGGTCGCACACCTGATCAAGCTGGCCGACCTCGCCCGTCACGGTGTTCTCCTCGACACCCACTACGCCACTCCCGAAATGGCCGTCGCGACCCATACCGTCCAAGGCAAAGAGTATAAATACTATCCATATAAAGAAAAAGGCCGCGACGAGGTCTTCTCAGGTATGTATGATCACGCCAAATGGCTCTTGCTGGATGATATTAAAGCCATCCTCACTGCCGCCGGCTTCACCGACATCACGATTCTCACCGATGCCGTCCAACGCAACGGCCCTCGCGTCACTTTGCTGGCGGCGGCACCAGGCATCGACAAATCCCGTTCATCCTAAGGAATCCCCAACTTGGAATTCGTAGTATTTCACGTTTCACTTGCTGGTAATGTTAAGGTCCACCCCAACACCAAGCAGCCGCATGATCTCTATTTAGATAATATAGACATGATGCTGCAATCCGCGCTCATTTTCCAAAAAAACTCCCGCCAAACCATCCTCTCAGATCTTCACACCGACTTTGCCCACCTCCAATCAAAATATCGCGTGGTGAGAAAACCCATTAGCCCTGACGCCCTCATGCTTGAACGCGCCGCCCTTCAGCATGAATATATCAGCCGGCACGATTTTTCCCGCCCCATCGTCCTGATTGACTCTGATATTCTCATAAACGGCCCCCTTGCGCCCCTGTTTGAAAAAGATTTTGATGTCGCCCTCACCTGGCGCGACAATGCCGATATGCCGATTAACGGCGGCTTGATTATTCTCAACAACCGCCGCCCCGAAATAACCAAGCGGTTTTTTTCCAAATTCACTTCTATATACAACGCCAACCACTCCACCCGGGCTGCCTGGTATGGCGATCAGCTCGCCCTGCGCGATTACGTCGGCCTGAACGTCGAGGAGTTCAAAAACAAAGACATCATCGAAATCGACGGCTGTCGCATTTTATTACTACCCTGCGAAATTTATAATTTTTCGCCTGATAATCGCTACGGATCTATCACGTCAGACCTAGCAACCAAGACCATCCTGCATTTTAAAGGCCAAAGAAAAAATCTCATGCCTTATTTTTGGCATGCGTGGTTACGCCCCAAAATATCATTCAATCCATGGTGGCGGATAAAAGCCCGGCAGTGGAGAAAAAAAATACATGAACTCTCCGCCAGCGAACCGCCCTTTAGCCGTAAAAACAAATGAATCCCTTCAATCTGAAATTAGGTCTGTCTTGGCGATTGTTTCGCCTCTCCGTTGGAGCAAAATATCGAAAATCCTTTCTTGGCTATTTCTGGATGATCGGCCCTGCCGTGTTAATCTCTTTAGCCCTTTCGTTAGCTGGACAAGCAGGCGTTATAAACAGCGGTAAAACCAATCTTCCTTACCCCCTATTTGTATTTCTTGGAACCATGCTTTGGCAGGTATTCACGGAGTCCCTTGATATCGCCTATCAAGCATGTCAAGGTGCCAGATCTTATCTCACCAAGGTCTATTTCGAGCGCGAAGCCATCGTCTTATCTCAACTTTACGAAACACTTATAAGCACCTTGGTTCGCTTCGCGTCCTGTTTTATATTTATTCTTTTTTTAGGAAAAATCTCCTTGGGCGGAACCTTGATCGTTGCAGCATCCTTTGCCTGCGCGATTGCCCTCGGATTAGGCATAGGCCTCTTACTTTTACCCATGTTACTCCTCTTCTCCGATACCTATAATCTATTGCGCCTCTTCACTTCCTACGGACTGTTTATCACCTCGGCCTTTTATGCCCCCAACCCGGACACAGGCGGCATCTTCAATTCATTAATTCAACATAACCCACTTTCCTACATTATGACGTCAGCCCGCGAAGCCGCCGCCGGGACCTCCTTGGACAATCTCCCCGCGCTTGCCATCATTAGCGGCGCTTCACTGCTCACCATAATAGGAGGTCGGGCACTGCTAAATCTATCTATCCCCATTATCATCGAGCGCATGCTATTAGGAGGTCGCTAATGCCAAACCCATCCGACCTCCATATCTCCGTTCAGGGACTTTCCAAGAAGTTCTCCCGTTCCTTAAAAAAATCATTTTTATATGGTGCCCAAGACATCTTGCGCGGCATTATCCGAATCCCCGGTAGCACAACACTTCGAACCAGTGAATTCTGGGCACTGCAAGATATCAATTTCAAATTATACAAAGGCCAGACCCTCGGCTTGGTAGGCCTCAATGGCAGCGGAAAAACTACTCTTCTTCGAATTATCAGTAATATCTTAGCTCCCACCCAAGGCACCTTGACAGTCCATGGCCGGATCGCACCCATGCTGGCATTAGGCGCCGGATTTAAGCCCGCCCTATCGGGCTATGAAAACATCTTCTTAAACCTCTCCCTGCTTGGCGTCCCCTATCAGATAATCCGAAATCAGCTTCCCTCAATCGTCGATTTTGCGGACATCGATGACGCACTCCACGCCCCCTTGGGCACCTATAGCTCAGGCATGAAATCCCGACTTGGATTCGCCTGTGCCATCCATACCAACCCCCAGATTCTCGTCATCGACGAAGTCCTAGCCGTAGGAGATTCTCGCTTTCGCATGAAATGCAGAAATCACATGAACATCTTGCGCAAAGCAGGGACTTCCATGCTCATCGTCTCGCATAGCGCCATCACCCTCGAAGCCCTCTGCGATGAATGTCTCTACCTAAAAAAAGGTCAATTAATCGCACAAGGAAAGCCATCTGAAATACTTGAAAAATATGAAGAAGACGCACTCGCCCCGCTTCATGACGCCACTTCACCACCCACCAACAAAGCAGGCTCACACGCGCTGATACAACTTTTAGATGTCATACCTATTCAGGGAGAATCCTTGAAAAAAGTCCCGCACTGGACCTCCGGCCTCCAAGGCAGTCTACTCATACATACCCGCAGCCAAGCAGCTCTTACAAATGTAAGTATAAGCGTAATGCTTTTCGACGCAAGCCAACCCGGCGCCCCCCTGTTATATTTCACCTCATCACGAGACTTGGGCTGGCTTACGATTCTAGCAGGCGAACACACCATCCACCTCACATTACCCATAGTCCGCCTTGTAACTGGAAACTACAGGCTAAAAATAAGCCTTTCCCAAGGCCCTAAACGCGATCTACTCGATTCCATCGACGATATAAAAATCGCTGTCCGCGGCCCAAGAGCCCACAGCTGCCTATATCTACAAGAGCGCACTTGGCGACTTCCAGACGATATAGTTAGCACCCCAGTGCTAAATGATGAGCCCAGGGAAACAGATTTTGACGATACCGATGATGTCCCCTAATACACTCTACAACTCGCTCGCGACTTGTGACATCTATCCCCAGTCGCCCTCCCCATCTCCAGCAGTTGCCCTAACCCCCTATTTGATTCCGGCCTCACTGCAGAACAAAAAAGCCACAAACCTAGGCGATGGATTTATCCTCAATGCCATAGAACGGCTAATTGGTCCGATTCATAAAAAGTATATATTTACATCCCGAACCACTCCCACCGTGGGCCAGTGGCTCACGATAAATCATGCCCCATTCACGATCTTGGCCGGCGCCAATCAACTCCATGACCGCTATACACCATGGCCTGGGCTAACGCCCAATCAACTAGCCTCCGCCACTATACGATTTGTCCCTTTTGGCATCGGCATACATGGAGATCCAAGCCTTAATAATGGGCTTGCCTCTGTCACCAAGGAACTCCTTCGCCTCATTCACGAACGCATCACCTATTCATCCTGGCGCTGTCCGCATACTGTTGATTTTTTAAGCAAAGAACTGCCCGAGTTGAAGAATCAATTTTTAATGACTGGGTGCCCAGTCACCTACGACACTCCTCTCCTGTCAAATAAGCCATTCTCCACCAAAACAGACCATATTGCAGTGACCGTAACCGAACGGGGAGATTTTTGGGAAAGAGAGACCGCAACCTTAGATTATGCGGCACGCAAATTCCCCCACTCAAAACGCCATCTTGTCCTGCAGC
>JAHFTG010000314.1 GCA_023269455.1 Opitutaceae bacterium
TTCTTCTCGGCGCGGGCGGCGCGGCACGCGGCGCGGCCGTCGAATGCCTGCAATGCGGCTGCGCAAGTCTCCGGATCGCCAATCGAACCCGCACCAATCTCGACGCCCTCCTCGCCCACCTCGTCCCGCTCGCTGGCTCCATTCCGCTCTCCGGCTTCGATCCCGCCACACCGCCGGCCGGCCTCCCTGTCGGTGCCCTCGTCATCAACGCCACCAGTGCCGGCCTCAAGCCGACCGATCCGCTGCCCATCGATCTCACGTCCCTCCCCCACCCCGCCGGCGTTTACGACATGATCTACAACCCTCCCGAGACACGCCTCCTCGCGCAGGCCCGCGCCCTCGGCATCCCCGCCGCCAACGGCCTCTCCATGCTCGTCCACCAAGGCGCGCGCGCCCTCGAAATCTGGAGCCATGCCACCGTGCCCGTTGACGCCATGCGCACGGCAGTTCATTCAGCCATGAAACCTTCCGCATGACCTTCGACTACGCCGAGTTCAACACCGCCTTCCCCTGGTTCTTTCCGACCATCATCGGCATCTTCGGCGCCATGATCGGCAGCTTTCTCAACGTGGTCATTTACCGCGTTCCCGCCGAGAAATCCATCATCACCCCCGGCTCCCACTGCGCCTGCGGAGCCCCGATCAAGTGGCACGACAACATGCCCGTCCTCAGTTGGTTTATCCTGCGCGGACAAGCCCGCTGCTGCGGCAAAAACTACCCGTTCCGCTACGCCTTCGTTGAGATCCTCACCTCCGTGCTCTTCGTTTTCTGCTGGCTGCTGTTCCCGCCCGAGAAGGCGCTTTGCGGACTGCTCTTCATCAGTTGCCTCATCTGCGCCACGTTCATCGACCTCGATCACATGATCATCCCCGACACGTTTACCATCGGGCTCGGCGTGGTCGGCGTCGTCCTCTCCGTGTTCGTCCCCGCGCTGCACGATCAGACTCAAAACGGCTTCATGGTGGACTCCCTCCGCTCCGGCGTGATCTCGCTGCAAGGCCTGCTCATCGGCTCCGGCGTCGTGCTCTGGATCGCCCTGATCGCCGAAGCCCTCCTCAAAAAAGAGGCGATGGGTTTCGGTGACGTGAAATTTGTCGGCGCGATCGGCGCGTTCACCGGCTGGCAAGGCGCGGTGTTTGCCATCTTCGGCGGCGCGGTCGTCGGCACCGTCTGGATCGGCGTGGCCATGCTGGTCAAAAAACTCTCCGGCTCGCGCGTGCAGGTCGCCCCCCGCGCCGAGACGCCCGACGGCCAGCCCGCCGAGCTCAGCATGGGCGTGCAAATCCCCTTCGGCCCCATGCTCGCCATCGGCGGGTTGCTCTACTTCCTCTGGTTCCACGAATGGACCGCCTCATTCTTCGCCCAACTGGGCGAATTGCTCTGATCTAAACCCGCTCCGCACCGTCGCCCGTCTTCATGTGCAGGATGTCCGGGCGCGCGCCAAATTTCGCCGCGTAGTCAGCCGCCACCGCCTGCGCCTGCGCATCGCCAAACGCCGGACTCGTCAGCGCCATGACCGCGCCGCCGAAGCCGCCGCCCGTCAACCGCGCGCCATGGACGTTCAACGTCGCCGCAAGCCGGTCCACGAGGAAATCGAGTTCCGGCGTGCTGTTCTCAAAAAGATGCTGCGAACTCCGGTGCGAAGCCGTGAGCAGGTGGCCGACCTTGTCGAGTTCACCCGTTTTCAGCACGGCGACGGCCTCGTCCACGCGGGCGATTTCGTCCACCACATGCTTCGCGCGCTTGTAGGCGTTACCCGAGAGCACGGTCTTCGCCGCCTCGACTTGCGCCGACGTTGCCTCGACGAGCAGGCCAACGCCCAAAGCCTTCGCCGCCTCCATGCACTCGCGATGCCGCGCGGCGTAGAGCCCGTCCACCAACGCATGCTTCGTATGCGTGTTAAAAATCCAAAAATTCGCCGACCCCGGCAGCGGCACCGTGTCGAAGTGCGGACCTTTGCAATCGATGAAAACGAGATGATCTTTTTTGCCGAAGCCCGATACGCCCTGGTCGAGAATACCGCACGGCACGCCGACGAAATGATTCTCCGCATGCTTGCCGATTTTCACCAGGGTCTCGCGGTCCGGGTGCTGCTCGGTGAGCGCGAGAAACGCCAGGCCCGAGGCGAGTTCGATCGCCGCGCTGCTGCTCAGGCCCGCGCCCGTCGGCAGATCCGAAACCGCCACGTAGTCGAAGCCCTGCGGCGCCTGAAGCTTGAACACCAGGAGCGCCGCCAGCACGCCAAGCGGATAATTGATCCAGCTCGCCTCGCCCGTCTGTTTCTCGATCACCGCCGCGCTCAACTCCACCACCTTGCCCGAGTAATCGCTGTAAAACCGCCGCAGCCCGTCCGTGCGCGGCGCGACCGCCACCCACACGTCGCGATCAATCGACGCGCCGAGCACCGTGCCGCCGTTGTAGTCGGTATGATTGCCAATGAACTCGATCCGGCCCGGCGCACGGGTGATAAACGTCGGCGCGCGGCCGTGGACTTGGTGAAAGAGGGCGGCAATTTTCTGCTTCATAAAAAAGATGATCGGAATGCCCTGCCGCGCCCCGAAGCGTCAACGGGTTTCCGAGGGCGGCGCAGGCGGCTTCGCTACGCCCTCGAAGCCCGCCGGCGCCTCTCCCCGGCTGCCCTTTGCCACAAGTTCCAGCAGGTAGGCCATCGCCTCGGTGCGTGTCATGCCACGCTGCACGGCGAGTTGATCGCACCGTTTGAGAAGCTGGTCGGCCATGATCCCGGCCGCCTCGGGCGTGGGCGCGCCCAGCCGGGCACACAGTTGCACGAGCTGGTCGCGTTCGCTGATGACGTGGCGGTTGTTCATGGCGTATCGATTAAATGGATAGTCGCGCGGCCGCCCGGCTCGGGCGCGAGGAGCGCGCCCGCATCGAGCCGGAGGGTCGTCACCAACGCGAGCCCGATGAAGCCGCCCGCACCGTCCGCCACCACGGAGCGCAGCTCGCCCACGCGCGTCTCTCCCTGCAGCAGCGCGCACGGCACCGTCGGGGGGAGCCCTTCCTTGGCGGCCACGCGCACGAGCTTGCGGCGCAGTTGCCCCATCGACTTCAGCCGCGCCATCACTTCCTGCCCGAGGTAGCAGCCCTTCGTGTAGGAAATCGCATCCGCCTCCAGCCCGCCTTCGTTGGGTAAT
>JAHFTG010000315.1 GCA_023269455.1 Opitutaceae bacterium
CCGCACCGCCGCCGATCACTACGTCACCACCTACCCCAAGGGCAAATTCGTGGAAGACGCCACCTACCTCAAGGCCATGTCCTCGCTCGTCCTGGGCCGCACCGAAGCCGCCATCCAAGAGATCAACGCCTACCTCGTCCAATACCCCCGGGGCCGCTTTGTCTCCGACGGACGCTACCGCATCGCCGCAGGCGAATACGCCCTCCAACACTACGCCTCTGCCGAGCAAAAGCTCGCCGCATGGCTCAAGGATTATGCCGAGAACGACCCCCGCCTCGGCGAAGCCCTTTCCACCCAAGCCGACGTCTTCGTGGCCGAAGACCGCATCGATGATGCCATCACCAGCTACAAGGCCGCCCTCCAGCAGCCGCTCGCCGACGATCTGCTCGGCTACGTGCTCGATGAACTCACCCGCCACTACCAGGCCAAGCGCGATTACAACACCGCCGCGACCATGTGGGGCGATTTCGCCCGCGAACACCCCGATCATCCCTTCGTCATCAACGCCGCCTACTGGATCGGCAAACTCCGCGCCAAGGAAGGCCACCTCGACGACGCCATCAGCCAGATGAGCGAGATCGCCCGCCGCTACATGGCCGACCCCGAACGTGACACGCTCGAACGCCTGCTCACCCAGATCGCCACCCTCATGTCCAAGCCGCCCAAGGCCGGCCCCGACGGCGTGCGCCCGCCTCCACCAACCGCCGGGCAGATCGCGCAGATGATCGAAAACGCGCTCCTGACCCCCGAAACGCGCGACAACCCCACCGTCCAAGCCCGCCTCTGGTTCACCGAATCCGAAGTCGCCTCCTTCCGCAAAGACACCGCGCTGCGCGAAGAACTTCTCGGTCGCATCGGCACGGGAATCGCCCCCGAAGCCCTCCCTGCCGGCCTGCTCGGCTGCGTCGGCGACCTTCTGCTTGAACAAGGCAAGCTCGACCAAGCCAAAGCCTTTTACGATTACAGCGTCCTCCATTACCCGCGCTCCATATACGCCGATTTTGGTTACGTCGGCCTGGGCGAACTCGCCTACCGCAAAGGCGACCACGACCTCGCCCTCACCCAATACACCAACGCCATCGACCGCGCCGGCGCCCGCTTCAAGCTACTCGACGCCACCCTCGGCCGCGCCAAGACCTTCCTCGCCAAAGGCAAGCTCGACGAAGCCAAGGAACTCTTCGAGCAGATCGCCGGCAACCGCCAGTGGCGCGGCCCCTCCACCGCCCAAAGCGTTTACTCGCTCGGCCAGATCCTCGCCCGGCGCGGCGGCCCGGAAAATCTCGCCGAGGCCCAGGCCAACTTCCAACGCGTTTACATCTCCTACCGCAAATACGCCCTCTGGGTTGCCCGCGCCTACCTCAGCAGCGGCGAAACCTTCGAACGCCTCGGCCAGCTCAAGGAAGCCCTCGCCACCTATCGCGAGATGATGAACGACCAACGCCTGGCCGATTACCCCGAAACCGGGCAAGCCGCCGCGCGCATCAAGAAGCTCGAAGCCGAATTGCCGGCGACCCCGGCGGGAGGCACCTCATGAAATCGTTTGCCTGCGCCCTCCTCGCCCTCCTCTGCGCCGCTCCCCTGAGCGCGCAGCGTTACATCCTCAAAGACGGTCGCGCCCTGAACCAAGCCGATGTCGTCGTGAAAAACGGCCGCCTTGTCCGTGCCCTCGCCGGTGGCGGCGACGGTGCGGCCGAGGTCTCGTATTCATTTTCCCAAGTCGTGCGCCTCGACTGGCCGGAACCGCCCGAGATCGAGGCTGCCACCACCCTGCTCGCCTCCGGCAAAGCCGCCGAAGCCCAAGAAAAAATTACCCCCGTTTACAGTCTGTTCAGCCCGTTTACCGCCACGCCCGGCTCCTGGTGGAGCGATGCCGCCGTGATCCGCGCCCGCGCCCTCCTCGCCCAGGGAAAATGCCCCGAAGCCGAAAGCGCCGCCCGCGCAATCATCTCCGCCGCCGCTGATCTGGACGACGTCCAAGCCGCCCAACTGATGCTCGCCGAGGTCCAGTTGCGCCTCAACAAGCCCGACATCGCCGATGCCATGCTCGACGAAATCCTCCGCAAGCACACCCCCTCCGAGATCGAGGCCCGCGCGCTGCTTCTGCGCGGCGACATCGCCTACGCCAACAAGCAGTTCGACAAAGCCCTCGAATTTTATCTTCAGGTGCCCGTCTTCCACGGCTCCCACGACGAGCTGCTTCCCACCGCCCTCCTTGGCAGTGCGCGTGCCTACAAAGCCTACGGCGACCCCGCCCGCGCCGAGCGGGCCTATCTCGACCTGATAAGCGGTTACCCCGCCTCCTCCGAGGCCGCCATCGGCAAGGCCGAGTCCAAACTTTGATTTTTACCGCCCGTCCTTTTTTTAACCCACGCCTCCTCCCCGCATTATGAAGACTCCCTCCCTCCGCTGGCTGTCCGCCACCGCCCTGTTCACCTTCCCCGCTCTTCTTCGGGCCGCCGACGCCGCGCCCATCGTGGTCAAACGCTCCCTCTTCCAGGAGCTCAACATGCCCGCGATCTGGTTCCTCATCGTGTGCAGCATGGTCGTCGTCTATTTCGTCCTCGATGTTTACCTGAAGAGCACGCCCCGCCTCCTCATCCCGCCCGCCTCCCTTGAGACCCTCCGCGACTTCTTCCGCAAGGGTGACTACCAAGGCGCCTTCAACCACTGCGCCGCCACCCCCGACACCGTCACCAACATCGTCCTCGCCGGCCTCAAGCACGCCCCCGGCGGCCAGCAAGCCACCGAAGACGCCATGAGCAACGCCATCGTCGGCGAGAACTCTAGGTTCCAAAACAAGATCGCCTACCTCTCCGTCATCGGCGTCATCGCCCCCATGGTCGGCCTCACCGGCACCGTGCTCGGCATGATCGACGCCTTCTCGCAAATGGGCCAGGCCGGCGCCGCCGACCCGTCCAAGCTCTCCGGCGCGATCGGCCACGTGCTCCACGCCACCGCCGGAGGCCTCATCGTCGCCATTCCCGCCTTCATCTTCTACTACCTCCTGCGCAACCGCGTCGCTCACGAGATTCACGGCCTCTCCATCGCCGTGTCCGACCTCTTCCGCAAGTTCCCCTACAGCCAGCTCTCGTCCGTCGAGTTCGCCGGCGGCGAATCCTACGCCGCCTCCCCGACTTGGAAC
>JAHFTG010000431.1 GCA_023269455.1 Opitutaceae bacterium
GCGCTCATAATTTTCAGCTTAACCAACATTCGCCGAGTGAAGAAACTGGAGCGATGTTGGGGTGATTTTTCCCTGTGGAATGGTAGCTTTACCGTGCAATTTTTTCCGTTTTCCCTGAGGACCCCGTAAGGAAACGGATGCTTCCAAGGAGGGCGGCTTTCGAAGGAGGCTTGACCATGAACTCGTCGACTCCGGCTGCGAAGGCACGGCCGCGGGTGTCGGCGTCCCCCGAGGATGACAGAAGGATGACCCGGGTCGACCTTGTCACTTCCTGTGCGCGGTAATACCGCACCAGCTCAATGCCGTCGACACCCGGAATAACAAGATCTTGAAGGATCACATCAGGCTGTATTTCCTTAATCCGGCGTATGGCCTCGCTGCTGTCTGTGAAGTAGTGATAGTCGATATCGGGCTGCTCGAGAAGCATACGGCGCACCACCTCTCTGATGAAAAGTTGATCGTCCACCAGCACCACGGTAAGGATGCGGATGGGCGAATTCGTTTCCGGAGACTCCGCATTTGAATTCATATTGAGGTAACTCTACTTTATCAGTTGAACAGAAAACTCTTGCCGGCCCGCTGGCTGGCGCTTAAAAGTAGCCGTGGGACGCTTCGTTTTATAGCGTGGCCACTTATTATCCACCCTTCAATCACCGCCTGCCGATGAAATCTCTCCGGTCTCCTTTATTATTGGTGCCGTAAAGCGTCTCGTGCCTTTTGTGACCGGGTTTGCCCACTTCTTCCACACCCGCAGCGACCACAGTATCGACGGCGTGCGCAGCTATGTAATGGGCTTGCTCATGGCCAAACGCGGAGCCAAAAATATCGAACGCATGGAGGAGGCCGTGGAGGGCTTCGTTTACCAGAATGTCCATCATGCCATCGGCGTTTCCCCTTGGGATCACCGTCCGGTGATGGACGAAATCGCCCGCCAGGCGGACGGCTTGCTCGGGGCGGGAGCCACCTCCCGGCTCGTGATCGATGATACGGGTTTTGCGAAAAAAGGCCACCACTCCGTGGGCGTTTCCCGGCAGTATATCGGACGGACCGGCAAGGTGGATAACGCGCAGATCGCCGTCTGCACCAGCCTCGCCAGCGGACAAAATTCCACTCTGATCGATATCCGGCTCTATCTTCCCACGAGCTGGACGGACGACCCCGCGCGCTGCGCCAAAGCGGGCATTCCCGAGGCGGAGCAAGTCCCCCTCACAAAAGTGGATCTGGCCCTTGCCAGCGTGCGCCACCAGCGGTCCCTGGGCGTGCGCTTCGGGCGGGTCAGCGCGGACAGCGGTTATGGCAGCCAGCCCGCATTTCTCCATGGTTTGGACCGCATGGGCGAAACCTTCGTGGCCGAAGTCCATTGCGACCAACGGTGTTGGCTGGAAGTGCCATGGCGGCACCGCGAAGGAGTCCGGCGCGGGCGTCCCCTCACCCATTTAAAGTCCGATCAGCCCGCCGTGCGCGTCGATCAATGGGCCAGTAACCAGGCGGACACCGACTGGGAACGGCTCAAAGTGCGCAACAGCGACCAAGGCTGGGTGGAAGTCAGTTACCTTGCCCAACGGGTCTGGGTGGCCGGGGAAGAGGATGAAAAATGCTGGTGGCTGCTGGCCTGGGAAAACCCTGACGAAGGCTTCACCAAGCATGCCAACGGAACCTTCAGTCCGCCCCGGCGACACTACGCCCTGAGCAATGCCGGAGCCGACGCGGACCCGCGGCAACTCATCGCCGATGGAGTCGGGCGCAACGTGGTTGAGCGCAACTTCCGGGATGGAAAAAGTGAGCTGGGCATGGCCGACTATCAAACCCGCGGCTGGCTCGCGTGGCAGCATCACATGGCCCTCGTGATGCTGGCGATGCTCTTCACCCTGCGGGAAAAAATGCACTGGGCCGGCAACCCCGCGCCCCAGGCCGAAGGCGAGCCGGCGCTGACCACCGGCGATCTCGTGCTGGCCCTGGAGCACCTCCTTCCGACCCGCGGCCGAGGCCCCGCGAGTGAAGAGGAAGTCGCGCGGATCCTCACCGTGCGAAGAAAAAAACGCCAGCAGGATCAACTTCGACGGCAAGCCAAAACCAAAAAAGAGCGTCCACCCTTGGGCCCGCTGGAAGTTCTCTCAGCTGACTAAGTAGAGGTAAAAATTCGATTCGGAGAAAAGGCCGGGAATGCCGTAACGCCCATGACATGACGTGCCATCAGCCCGTCGCGAAGAATGGCAGTCTGCTCTAGATCGTCAACGCTACGGTGGCTACCCGTAATGTCTAGGAGGTCAGCCGATGTGGCAGGTGGGGAAAATTTTCAAAATCCGCTTTGCCTCTGCGTAACAATTCTTGACCCTCAAGGGACATGGACCACTGCGCGCTGGGCGTCGCGGTAGGGATGCTGTTTGCCTTCGAAGCGTTTGGGGCTGTATCGGTTGGAAACCACCTGATGGGGGGAGAGCCTTCATCAGGGACCATCGTCCGATATTCCTGCAAAGTTAGTTATCGAGTTTTCGGCCAGCTGGTTGATCCCATGTGGTTCTGCCGAGTTTCAAACGATTACATGTTTTGGCGGCCGCACCCACGCAAACTTGAAGGCGGTCTCTTAGCTAAGATTAGTAATAATGTGCCAAGCATCAGGGTGGCTAGTTGCGGTTCGGGGACCACGACGGTTACGAGGGTGGTACCGAAGGTGATTTGGTGGTCAAGCACAAACCCTTCCCCGTCGACGAAGATATTTTCGGTCGGACCAAGGGTATTGAAAAAGTCCAACCTCAGAGGGTAATCGCCAAGCTCGCTGAATTGTAAGTCAAAAGTCGCCAAGAGGGTTCCCGAATAAGGCATGATAGGACTTCCTGACAGATAAACCGTGCCTTTCACTCCCACGAGACCGGGAGCGATGAACTTGGAAGCTCCCAACCCGGCGAGGCCATTGAAGTCGAGGGCAAAGGGAACCTGGATCCCGACAGCGGAAAAGCCGGTAACGGCGGGTTCCGGCAGCAGGGCCACGCCATAACTGAAAAGCGACGCGGTTTCCCCGGGAGCATAAGTGATGCTGACTTCCAGCGACAGCGTCTGCCCCACCACGGCCTGGCGCTGGGATAATCCAAAATCGATGACGGCTCCGCGGGCATGGCTGAAGCAAAA
>JAHFTG010000316.1 GCA_023269455.1 Opitutaceae bacterium
ACCCCGGCATGATTGATCGCCTTCACGTCCGCGCTCGGATGCGCGAGCTGGAGCTGGATCGCGTAATGCCCGAGCTTCGCCGCCTTGCGCTGCTCCTCGCGACGCACCGCCAGCATTTCGTCATCCGTAAATTTCAGAAACGCCCCCGTGCGCGGCGAACCGGCGCCATTCGTCACCACCACGCCGCCAAACGCCTTGCCCGGCAGATCCAGGCAATCGGTGATCCCGGCATGCGCCATGATCTCGATGTCGTCCTGGTGCGCCGCGACACACAGATGCGTCACCCGCGCGAGCGCGGCGGCGGCAAGCTCATCACCCTGAGGCAAAAAAACATCGGCGTCTGCGCGGGTAAGTTTCATGGAGTTGGAAAAAGTTGCGCAGGATATTCTCCCTTTTCAACCAACCCCGCGAGCGCCGCCTGCACGCGCGGTTTGTCCTCGCGATAGGTCACGCCAAACCAGCTCGCCGTCGTCGGCAACACCCGCACCGCCGCCTCGCCCGCCGCGATCTGCTGCGAGACCGCCTCCGGCAGATAAAACTCCGACTTCAACTCACCGCCCCGCATTTTCAGAAACTCCGCAAACTGCCGGTCCAGCACCGCAAACAACGCCGGCGTAAAAGCCCAGCAGTTCATCGACACGATTTCCTCACCCGTGAATTTCTTCCTCTGGCCCGCGTCGCTCGTCCCCAACCCCACTTCCTCGCGCAGGATACCGGTGTGCTCGACCACGCGTTGCAGCGTGCCGTCCGCCGTCGCCGCGCACACGCCGCGCGACACCGCGCCATTTTCCGAAAGCGTGTTCGCCAGCCGATAGCCCACCATGGCGAATTTCTGATTCGAGATTTCGGATTTCGGATTGGCCGACAGATGCGCCGCCAGTTTTTCAAACGCATCACGGCCGAAATAGTCGTCCGCCCCGATGACCGCGAACGGCTCCTTCACCGCCTCGCGCGCGCACCACACCGCGTGACCCGTGCCCCAGGGCTTTTCGCGGCCGGGCGGGGGCGCAAACCCCGTCGGCAGCGCATCGAGCGCCTGAAAAACAAAATCCACCTGCACGCGGCCCGCGTATTTGGCGGCGACCTGCGCGCGAAACGCCTCCTCAAATTCCTTTCGGATCACGAACACCACGCGCCCGAAGCCCGCGCGGATCGCATCAAACACCGCGTAATCCAGGATCGTTTCGCCCGACGGCCCGACCGCGTCGAGCTGTTTGAGACCGCCGTAGCGGGAGCCCATACCGGCGGCGAGAACGAGGAGGGTGGGTTTCATCGATGAAGCCCATGAAGCCGCCCGCCGCGTTTCAGGCAAGAAACGGTTTTTGTTTTACGCCCACTCCGTTCACTCCGCCCGCTACTCCACGATCCCCTTGCCCAGATAAGCGTGCCGCCCACCCAGCAGCTCCTGCGCGAGCGCATAATTCCGGTCATCCTGATTTCGCCCAAGTCCCGTAAAGGCGGCGTCAATGCGTTCACGTGCATTGCCAACAAAACACGCGACCAACGCCTCCAGTTCTTCGCGCGGACGCGTCGGGTCAGCGCGTTTCACGAGCGCATCCGCGTAAAGCACCGTCGCCGTGATCGCGAACAGCTCCGTGCCGATGTCCACCACGCGCCCGAGCAGAAGCTGACGCTTCTCCAGTTTAGGACCATATCTCGCCATCGCATGAAACAGCGTGCGCGCCAACCGTCGGCTTGTGCGCGCGACATAGGCGAGCGCGGGCCTGAACGCCGGCGTGAGATCGGCGGGCACGCCGCCCGTCGGCAGATACTGCCGCGGATACCAAACCGCGTAAAAACCTCCCGCCTTCAGCGCCGCCGAGGCTCGCTTGCCCATCGGTTGACGTGAATCGAGCACCGCACCCGCCACCTTCAGGTGCGGATCAAGCGCCTCCCGCGCGAGAAAGAGCCGCATGATTTCCGACGAACCTTCGAAGATAAGATTGATGCGGCTGTCGCGCATCATGCGCTCGATGGGGACTACTTTTTCGCCGCGATTTTTGAGCGACTGCGCAGTCTCGTAGCCGCGTCCGCCGCGAATCTGCATCGTCTCATCCACCGCGCGCCACGCGGCCTCGGAGCCCCAGAGTTTGCACATCGCCGCCTCGATGCGGATGTCCGCCTTGTCACGATCCACCATCGCCGAAGTGAGCAAGACCATCGCCTCGCATGCGAAGGCGTTGGCCGCCATGCGCGCGAGTTTGTCCGCGATGGCCGCATGTTGCCCGATGGATGCGCCCCACTGCACGCGCTCGCATGACCATTCGCGCGCATAGCCGAGGCAGCGCTTCATAAAACCCACGCACGCGGCGGGAATCGTGAGACGGCCCGTGTTGAGCGTGGTAAGCGCAACTTTCAACCCGCGCCCTTCGCCGCCGATGATCGCATCGCGCGACACCTTCACGTTGGTGAAACGCACCACGCCGTTGTAGAGCGCGCGCAGGCCCATGAAGTGGCAGCGCATGACCACCTCCACGCCGGGCGCATCCATCTCGACGATGAACGCGGTGATGCGGCTGCGCGCCTTGCCGTTCACCATCTGGTCGGGCGTGCGCGCCATCACCACGATCACACCGGCCTTCACGCTGTTGGTGCACCAGAGCTTTTCCCCGTTGATGAAAAAATAATCGCCGTCGCAGGTCGGCTCGGCACGCGTCGTCATCTTGGCCGGATCGGAACCCACGCCCGTCTCGGTCAGCGCAAAGGCGGAGATTTCCCCGCGGGCGACACGCGGCAGATATTTTTGTTTTTGCTCCTCGGTGCCGAAGAGCTTCACCGGCTGCGGCACGCCGATGGATTGGTGGGCGGAAAGCAGCGCGGTGAGATTTCCATCCACGCTGCCGAGCAACTGGGCGGCGCGGCAGTAGTTCGTCTGCGAAAGCCCCAGCCCGCCGTATTCTTTTGGGATCTTGATGCCAAACGCACCGAGGCGCGCGAGCCGTTCGATGAGCTCATCGGGAATCTCGCCCTCGGCGTCGATGCGGTCGGCATCCACCTCGTGTTTCAAGATGTGCTCCAGCTCCGTGAGAAACGCCTTGCCCGCCTCTACATCCATCGCGGGCTGGAGCGGAAACGGGTAAACCTGGTCAAGCGCAACCCGCCCCATGAAAAGATCGCCCGC
>JAHFTG010000066.1 GCA_023269455.1 Opitutaceae bacterium
GGGACGGACGGTTGAGGACGACGGGGCGGCTCCAGTTGGCACCGCCATCGGTCGAGGTGGTGAGCGTGGCGAGGTTGGCGGCGGGGTGCCAGAGGGCGGCGAGGATGTTGACCGAGGAAGCGGCGAGACGGGGCGTGAAGGCGAGCGGAGTGGTTTGCGCGAGGCTTTCGCCGATGGTGCGGGCGGGGCTCCAGGTGTGCGTGGTGGAGTCGAAGCGAGAGAAGCGCAGGGCGATATGGTGCTCGGGTGCGGGTTCGAGCCAGGAAAGATAAACGGTGCCGTCGGGGGCGTTGACGAGCTGTGGGGCGGACGAACCGGGGGCGGTGGGCGAGAGGATGAGGTCGTTTTTGACGATGAAAACGGGAGAGTCGTCGGCGGCTCGGAGGACGGAAGCCACGAGCGCGAGAGCGAGGAACGAGGCGAGGGCGCGGAGGGTCATGGCGTCAGACAGATTGTCATGACGCCATGAGGGCGTCGAGCGTGCGGCTCAGAACGAGCGGGGCACGCTCAGGTGGCCGAGGACGCCTGTTGGCGAAGTTCGCGGGCGGCGGCCACCAGGTTTACGAGGGAGGGCTTTACCTCCGCCCAGCCGCGGGTTTTCAGGCCACAGTCGGGATTTACCCAGAGGTTGGCGGGCGGGAGCACGGCCTCGGCTTTACGCATGAGACGGGTCATTTCTTCCGTGGCGGGAACGCGGGGCGAGTGGATGTCGTAAACACCGGGGCCGATCTCGTTCGGATACTTGAAGTTCACGAACGCGCCCAGAAGCTCCATGTTGGAGCGGGAGGTTTCGATGGTGATGACATCGGCGTCCAGCGCCGCGATGGCTTCGATGATGTCGTTGAACTCCGCGTAGCACATGTGCGTGTGGATCTGCGTGTCGTCGCGAACCCCGGCCGCAGTCAGGCGAAACGCGTTTACCGCCCATTCGAGGTAGTGTTTCCAATCTTCACGGCGGAGCGGCAGGCCTTCGCGGATGGCAGGTTCGTCGATCTGGATGGCGGCGATGCCGGCTGTTTCGAGGTCACGGACCTCGTCGCGCAGGGCGAGGGCGATCTGGAAGGTCGTGTCGCTGCGCGGCTGGTCGTTGCGCACGAAGCTCCATTGCAGCACGGTCACGGGACCGGTGAGCATGCCCTTCATCGGGCGATTGGTGAGCGACTGCGCGTAGGCGGACCAGCGCACGGTCATCGGCTGCGGGCGGGCGACGTCGCCGTAGATGATCGGCGGTTTGACGTAGCGCGAACCGTAGCTCTGGACCCATCCGTTTTCGGTGAAGGCGAAGCCGTCGAGCTGTTCGCCGAAGTATTCGACCATGTCGTTGCGCTCGAATTCGCCGTGCACGAGCATATCGAGGCCGATTTCCTCCTGAAAGCGGACGCAGGCCAGCGTCTCGGCCTCCAGGAATTTTTCGTAGTCGGCGGTGGTAAGGTCGCCTTTCTTCCATTTTGCGCGGACGGCGCGGACCTCGGCGGTCTGCGGGAAGGAGCCGATGGTGGTCGTGGGGAAGAGCGGCAAGCCGAGGCGCTTTCGCTGGCTGAGCTGGCGCCGGGGGAAGGCGGATGCGCGGTTGAAGTCGGCCGCGGCCACGCGGGCGGCGCGTGCCTTCACGGCGGGACGGTGGATGCGCGGGCTGGCACGGCGGGAGTCGGCGGCGGCCTTGTTGGCGGCGACTTCGGGGCGGGCGAGGCCGGCGGCGAGATCGCGCAGGGTGACCACCTCGGCGATTTTTTCTTCGGCGTAGGCGAGCCAGCCTTTGAACTCGGCATCGAGTTTCGTCTCGTGGCGCAGCGTTACCGGGACGTGTTGCAACGAGCAGGACGGGGCGATGAGGAGGCGGTCCGGGCCGACGATGGAGAGGGCTTTGTTGAGGACGGGAAGGGTGACGGCGAAGTCGTTGCGCCAGATGTTGCGGCCGTCCACCACGCCGAGCGAAAGCGATTTTTGGCCGTCGAACTCGCGGAGGATGGTGTCGATCTCGCGCGGTTCGCGCACCGCGTCCACGTGCAGGGCGTGAACGGGCAGGGCGAGGAAGGTGCGGAGGTTGTCGCGCAGGCCGCCGAAGTAGGTGGCGACGAGAATTTTCACCTGCGGCACGGCGGCGGCGAGGGTGGCGTAGGCGGTGGTCAGCGAGGCGCGTTCTTCGGCGGAGAGATCGAGCGCGAAGATGGGTTCGTCCAACTGGATCCACTCGGCGCCGAGCGCGGCCAGTTTTTGGAGGATTTCCGCATAGACGGGCAGCAGGCGCGGGAGCAGTTCCAAGCGGTTGAACGAGGGATTTTGTTCATCCTGAACTTTGCCGAGCTTCAGGTAGGTTACCGGGCCGATGAGGGCGGGCTTGGTCTTGATGCCGAGGGCGAGCGCTTCGGAGAACTCGTCGAAAATTTTCGTGGCCGAGAGCTTGAACTCCGTGGCGGCGTGAAACTCGGGGACGATGTAGTGGTAGTTTGTGTCGAACCACTTCGTCATCTCGCTGGCGTAGGTCGGCGCGGAGGGCTGGCAATCGACGCAGCCGCAGGCGGGTGTGGCGGGCGCGACGGCCTCGGCTTTGGGGCGGACGCCGCGGGCGATGGCGAAGCGGGTGTCGAGGTCAACCAGGCCGCCTTTCCAGCCGAAGCGCGGGGGGACGTTTCCGACGAGGCAGGTGAGGTCGAGCGTCTGGTCGTAGAAGCTGAAGTCGTTGGACGGAATCAGGTCGATCCCGGCGGCTTGCTGCGCGAGCCAGTTCTGGCGGCGCAGGGTGCGGCCGGTCTCTTCGAGTTCGGCGAGGGTGAGCTTGCCGGCCCAGTAGGCTTCGGTGGCTTTCTTCAGCTCGCGCTTTTCCCCGATGCGGGGGTAGCCGAGCGTGTGGGTGACGGGTGTTTTCTTATTCATGGGAGTCCGGTCATTCATGCGATGACGAGCGTTCTGGTTGGTTGTGAAGAAATCGCCGCCGGGTATTCGGACTCCGAGTTTGTGCGGGGACGGCGGATGAAGCTGTCGCCCGCGCCTGACCCTCTCGTCTTGGCCGCATGGGAATGCGGCGGTGCTTTGCTCCTTCCGGGTGTTCGTTAACCGGGTTGGGATTGAGGGTCGGTGGCTCGATACCGTAGCGCGACTGTGGCCGGTTCTCACGGCCTTTCCCGTCCGCAGCGATTCCACGCGGCCCACGAGGGCCGAGATTTGAAAGAACGCTCGAAGAGACAAGAGGGGGATACCTTGGTCAAGTTATAATATCAACGTATGCGTATATGTTGATATAATATTTGCATGGCGGGCCGGACAAAGGCGACGCAGATTTCTTTATGGTCAGGGCGCCGGTCAGGGAGCGGCCTTGACGTCGGTGAGAAGGAAGTCGTCGCCCGTCTGGGATACCTGGCCGGTGATGGCTTCGCCTTTTTTGGCGGCGGCGAGGGTGACGGCATCCACCTTGAAAGCCATGGTCATGCCACCCATGAGGCCGGGGATGGCATCGTGTTTGACGAGGAGGGCGGACTTGTCGGCGAGGACATCGACGATGACGCCTTTGAGCGGATGGGTGGCGGTGGACTTGGCGGCGCCGGCTTTCGGCATGTCGCAATCGCAGCCGTCGTCGTCCTTGTCTTTGGCGGAGTGGGCGAAGGCGAGGGTAGTCGCACCGGCGAGAAGCGCGACGGCGAGGAGCGAGCTGAGTTTGGTTTTCATTTTATTTAACGGTTATTGGTTTGAGGCAAAAAGTGACGAGTGCATGGGTGACTCAGTAATACTCGACGAGGCGGTAGAAGACGCGCGGGCGGTTGGCCAGCGAGTCGCTCAACTCGATCACGCTGCCGGTGCCGTCGATAAAGCTTTGAGCCCAGATGTTGGTCCAGGTGATGAGGTCGGTGGAGACTTGCAGGTCGTAGGTGAGGTTGATGCGGCTGGTGAATGCCAGTTTCGCGTTTCCGCCCTGGATGCGGATCGAGAGCTGCGGGGTGACGAGGGCGTTGAAGGTGACGGTCTTGTTCTGGCTGGGCGTGCGCACGGAGGCGTTGTCCACCGCGCGAAAAACGACCTGATACATGCCCGGGGTATCAACGCTGAAGGCGCGTCCGTGGATGTGGCCGTAGCCGGTGCCGTCCTGATAGGCGAGGAGCGAGGGGCGGTCGGTGCCCGAGGCCGTCCAGCCGACCGGACGCGTCCACGTGGGCGTGGTGGCGCCGACTTCCCAGAAGGAGAAATGCGCGACGGCGGGGCCGGTCACGGAAACGAGTTCGATCTTGGGCAGCGATCCGCTCGCGAAGTCGAGGACGTCGCCCTCCGAGGCGAAGGTGAGTTCGTCGGGGTAACAGCCGCCGGGGAATTGGGGCAGGTAGGCGCTGAAGGGCTCGCCTTTCGGGACGTAGAGGGCGGTCTGGTAGCCGGGACCGCTGAGGCCGAGCCGGTTGGCGTCGAGCGGGTCAATGCCGACTTCGATGTGATCGTGGGCCGCGAGCGCGGGGACCGTGAAGAGAGCGAGCGCGAGCAGGAGAAGTTTTTTCATGGCTTGAGGAAGGGGGAGTTGGCGGCGGCGAGACGGCGCTGAATTTCGGCCCAGGGGAGGGTTTCCACGTGGGCGTCCACGAAGAGGTAGTTGGCGCCGGAGCCGTGGCCCTCGACGTTGACGAAGGACTTGAACATCGCGGCGGTGACGCGGCCGCGCGCGGCACCGGCGAAGTGGAAGTGCTCGGAGGACTGGTCGGCGGCGATCTCGCCGACCGCGAGGGTGGCGGCCGGATTGCGGACGGAGAGCACGGGCAGGCCGGAGCCGTCGGCATAGGTGAGCAGGTCGTTCAACGCGTAGGTGACGGCGGCGGGATGTTCGGGGACGGACGGGCACCGGCCGATGAAGTCGGGGCCGAGGTAGGCGGCGAGCGTCTGGGTCCAGGATAACGAGGAGCCGTCCGCCGCGCGCTGGTGGGAACTGGAGGGGAGCCGGCCTTGGTGGTCCCCGGCATAAAGCTGGATGGCGATGCCCATCTGCCGGAGGTTGCTGGAGCACCGGAGTGTTTCCGTTTTTTTGATGACGTTCGCGCGGACGGAAATCGTGAGCGTCGCGAGCACGGCGACGATGGCGATCACCACCAGGAGCTCGACGAGGGTGAAACCGGCGCGGGGGCGACGGGTGAAAATGTGGGTGGGCATGTTGACCTCCAGAAGAACCCGACCCTGGCGGGCCGGGTTCGGGGTGTCGGTGAGCGGGCTCAGCGGCGGAGGCGGCGGAATGCCAAAACGCCGAAGGCCGCGAGGCCCATGCCGAGAGCGTAGGTCGAGGGTTCCGGGATGGCCTGCACGGAGACGGAGACGCCGTAGGTGGGGAAGGTCGTCGGGCCGGTCTCGGTGGTGCTCTGCGCGGAGTAGTTGGCCCCGCCCACGAAGAGCGAGTAGTTGCCGGCGGCGAGGTTGGTGAAGACGCCGGTGATGTAGCCGTCGGCGTTGCCGTCGCCGACGATACCGGGCTCGGAGCCGAAGTTGGCGGAGGTGCCGTCCACCGCGTAGCCGATGAAGGTGAAGTAAGCCAGGCTGGCCGGATAGAGGATGCCGCTGGTGGGATCGCCGGAGACGTTGTAGGTGGGGTCGTCGCCGAGGGACCAGTCGGTGAGGGAGCGGAAGGAGCCTTCCGTGCCGCCGGGGCGGGAGCTTACCGAGAGGGCGGAGGAATCGTGTCCGGGCTGGTAGGGCGAGAGCTGGCCGAGGCCGGAGTAGAGGGAAATGCCGGGGAGGAAGAGGCCGGCGGCACCCGTCTGGCCGCCCACATCGTTGCGCGAGGCGGTGATGGAAACGGTGGTGGTTTCGGTGAGGGTGAAGCGGAAGAAGCGTCCGCGGTGGCTGTCGCCGTAGTCGGCGTCGGTGGCGTCGGCCCAGCCGAAGCTGCTGCTGACGGTCTGGCTGCTGATGGTGGTGGCGGGCGCGCCGGTGACGAGGGTGCCAAAGTCGCGGCCGCCGTAGGTGAGGTGGGCGGAGGCGGTGTGGGCGCCGGTGAAGGCCGCGAGGGCGGCGGTGAAAACGAGGAAAGAATTTTTCATTGGAAACGGAACGGGAACAATGCGGACAGGACGGGATGCCCCTGCGCGGGAAGGCCGGGCTCGGCAAAGCGAGGCAGGCGGCGCTGCGCAAACGGGGAGGACGCTGCAAACGAACGCGGACCGAAATTCGAGGATTTCGGCTCCGCAGGACGGAAGGATGGAGTTAGCTCAGGCCGCGCGGGGGCGGCACGGGCGGCGCGGCGCGGGCCACGCCTTGCATTTCCAGAAGCACGTCGGGCGAGAGGCCCAGCACGGCGGGGGCGGAGGCGACGAAAACGGAGGACGCTTGGAAAACGAGGGGAATCTTGGCGAGCTTGCCGGAGGGTTCGCCAGGGAGCGTGGCGTCGGACTGCTGCTGCCTAGCTTCGTTTACGATTTCGCAGACGCCGCACTCGTTGCCGGCCGTGAAGGTGAGGCGCACGGCGTCGGCGAGCGGCATGGTCTGCGCGTAGGTGACGATCATCTTTCCCCAGGCGAAGGTCTGCACGACATCCCACTGGCTGCCGGTGGCGAGGAGCCACGCGCAGAGCAGGGAGACGAGGGAAAGACGGCGACGCATCGACAGGGGAGAAAGCGAGAACGGGCGGCGATGTCGAGCGGGGAGTGGGACGCGCGGGGATGGATATAAGCAATCGAGCCACGGAGTTTTTAACCACTAAAGGAATCGCCCAACGGGGCGATTCGGTGGGAGCGGTTTCGGCCAATGGCCTTCACGGTTGAGCGGAGGGGCGGCTGATGCCGCCGGGATTTCAGAGGGACGGGATAAATTTTGAATGGCTTTTGAGCGGGCGGAGGGTTTGGCATGCAGGCGTGCGTTTTCGTCTCAGCATCGGCGGTCTGCTTTTTGCCTGGCTCTGCGCCAGCGGGGGGCTGCTGGACATCGCGCAGGTGTTTGCGTGGTCGCGGATGTGCGCGGGTTATGCGCAGACGATGCCGGTGCGCGAGGCGCTGACCGAGACGTTTGATCCGGCGAAGCCGTGCGAGATTTGCATGGCGGTGCTGAAGGTGCGCAAGGCGGACGAGGCCAAACGGTCGCCTGCATCGGCACCGGAGACATGGTCACTCGCCAAGGTCGTGTTGATTGCGGCGGAGGCCGAAGCGGTGGTTTCGGCCCCGGTGCTCGAAGCGTGGCCGGTGAGCGTGAATTGTTACGCGGAGGCGCGGTCTTATCCGGTGCCCGTGCCGCCGCCGCGAGGCGGGGCGGGTTTTGTGATCGGCTGACTTCTTCCGCTTAGCGGAATGGGCGGGAGAAGGTTTTATTTTTTGGCGCGACGCCTGTGAACGGCGCGGGGCGTTGCGTGTATTCCGCAGGTTTGTGCGCCAGTATTTTTATGAACTTTTTTATTTCTTCCAATCGTTGGGTGTCGGCATTTCCGAAGTCCGCCGGGCTTCGTTTTCTTCAGGCGGGGGCGGTCGGGCTGGCGGTCGCGGCCGGGGCTTCGATGGGTTACGGGTGCTCGGTGTGCGGGTGTTCGCTGAGCTCGGACTGGGCGGCGCAGGGCTACAGCAGCATGCCGGGCTGGCAGGCCAGCGTGCGCTACGAATACTCGAAGTCCTCGCAACTGCGCAGCGGCGACAGCTCGATTTCTTCGTCGAATCCGTTCGTGGTGGCGTCGGCGGGGGAGACGCAGCAGAGCACATTCAACCGTGCGGCGATCCTCGGGCTGGACTACGCGGGCGACGGCGGTTGGGGCGTGGCGGCGGAGATTCCCTATATCGACCGCGATCACACCACGCTGGGCGCGGGCGACCCGACGACGACCAGTTCGCATGCTTCGGGGTTGGGCGATGTGCGGCTGCTGGGACGTTATCAGGTGCATTCGATGAAACGGAGCTGGGGTTTCCAGTTCGGGCTTAAACTGCCGACGGGCGGGTTTCATCAGAACTTCGACGCGGGGTTTGGCGCGGGGAGTCCGCTCGATCGCGGTCTTCAGCTAGGGACGGGCACGACGGATGCGTTGGCGGGGGTGTCGTATTTCTCGCGGTTAAACACGCATCTCGGCACATTTGCCTCGGTCATGGCGGACCAGCCGCTGACGGAGAGGGAAAACTTCCTGCCGTCGGCCAGTCTCACGGTGAACCTGGGCGCGCGCTTGCTCAACACGAGCTGGCTGACGCCACAGTTGCAGGTGAACACGCGGTTCGACGCGCGCGAACGCGGCGACGAGGGTGATGTGGACAACAGCGGCGGGACGTTTGTTTACCTGAGTCCCGGGGTGACGGCGGAGATCGGCGAGCACGCGAGTGCCTTCGCGTTTTTCCAGGTGCCGGTTTATCAATACGCGAACGGCGTCCAGTTGGAGCCGCGCTGGCTGCTGTCGCTGGGCGTGCGGTATCAGCTCTGAGCCGAGTCTGAGGGTCGGAATCGGAATGTTTAACCACTCAGGGAATCGCCCAACGGGGCGATTCTCTGGGAGCGGCTTCGGCCAATGGCCTTCACGGTTGAGCGGAGGGGCGGCTGATGCCGCCGGGGTGGTTTTTGCCTCGATCACGAGCGGCGCTTCGGGAAGAAGCGCCGCCAGCTCAGGGCGAAGCCGGTGCAGATGAGGACGAGGGCGCCGAGCGTGGCGAGTGCGCCCAGGGTTGCGCCCACGAGGCCGCCGGCTTCGCCGGTGTGGACGGGCTTGGCGAGCGTGCGGAGGGCGCGCGCGAACGGATAGTCGGAGAGGCTTTCGTCGCGGAGGATTTCGCCGGTGAAGGGATTGACGACGAGCTGGCGCGGGACGGGCGAGAGCGAACCGGTTTCGCGGATGGCGATGGTGATCGGCGGAGTTGTGGGTTGAGGGTTGAGAGTCGGGGGATTGGCGCCGGGGCGGCGGGCGTTACCGAGGCGGAGGGTGATCGATTCCCACGAGGGAGCGGCGGTCTGCGCGAGGGCAAGGAGTGCGGCGGGATCGAGCGGGCGGGCGCCTTCGGGGCGGGTGATGGAGGGAATGGGCGGGGTTTTGGAGAGGAGATCGGCGAGCGGTTTGTAGGCCATGAGCAGGCCGGTGATCGTGATGACGATGAGGAGAGGGAGGTTCCAGAAACCGAATACGTTGTGCCAGTTCCAGTCGCGGGCCTTGCCGGTGGCGCCGCGTATAAACCAGAGCGAGGGGCGCAGGACGCGCGCGGTCCATTGGCGCGGCCACCAGAGATAAAGGCCGGTGAGGCAGAGGAAGAGAAAGGCGGCGCAGGCGGCGCCGGTGATGTGGCCGGTGATCTTGCGGGTCGCTTGATCTTCGCCGCCGAGCCAGCGGTGGACGCGGAGGGTAAACTCAAAGAAGGAGCGGAGTCGCGGAGTAGCCGGTTCGACGGAATCGCCGGTGTAGGGGTTGGCGTAAACGAGGCCGTCGCGGCCGAGGGCGATCATCACGGCGCGGGCGGGGTCGGCGTAAAAGGTGAGGGCGGAGGGCTTGGCGTCGGGCCAGTCTTCGCGGACACGGGAGAGGAGATCGGCGATGGGCAGGTGGACTGGATCGGCGGGTGGAGCGACGCGGGCGGCATCATGGTCGGCCCAGGCGAGGATCTGCGGCTGGAAGGACATGCAGAGGCCGGTGAAGGCCATCAACGCGATCACGAGGCCAGCCGTGAGGCCGGCGACAAGGTGGAGCCAGAAGAGGGCTTTGCGGCAACGGGACATGCGAGGAACGGAGGCGTCGGAGTTTTTAACCACTAAAGGAATCGCCCAACGGGGCGATTCGGTGGGAGCGGTTGCGGCCAATGGCCTTCACGATTGAGCGGAGGGGCGGCTGATGCCGCAGGGGGGCGGAGGCCTCGTCAAGGCGCGGCGGGTTTCGGGGCGCGGGTTTCGTTGAGCTCGCGGACGACGTCGTTGTATTTGGCGACGAGGGCGTTGAAGTTGCGGATGCTGGCGTTGAGCTGGTCGCCGAGGTCGCGGATGCGGTCGTTGGACTGTTGCAGGCGTTCGTCGCGGAGGGCGACGGCGGCGCGCC
>JAHFTG010000317.1 GCA_023269455.1 Opitutaceae bacterium
GCGTGCGCGTCAGGCGATTTTTTGCCCCGTGCGCTGCGCGACGGCCCAGCGGTAAACATCGACGTAGTGGGCGGCGCTCTGGCGCCAACTGAAGTCCCGCGCCATGCCGTTGAGGCGCAGCCGGTCGAATTCTGCGCGGCGGTCGTAGTAAGTCGCGCAGGCCCACCCGATGGTGTTGTAGAGCGCGGGCGCGGTGGCGTCTTTGAAGAGGAAACCGGTGCCCTTGCCGGTGCCTTCGATAAACTGATCGACGGTGTCGATGAGGCCGCCGGTCGCGCGCACCAAAGGCAGGGTGCCGTAGCGCATCGCGTAGAGTTGGGTGAGGCCGCAGGGCTCGCTGCGGCTGGGCATCACGAAGCAGTCGCTGCCGGCCTGGATGAGATGGGAGAGCTCGTTGTCGTAGCCGATCCACACGCCCACGCGTCCGGGATAACGAGAGGCGGCCCAGCGGAACGCATGTTCCAAACCCGGATCACCGGAGCCGAGAATCGCGAACTGCACGTGCATGCGGTCCATGATGTGCGGCAGCGCCTCGGCGAGAAGATCGAGACCTTTCTGGGAGGCGAAGCGGGCGACGATGCCGAACACGGCGATGTGCGGGTCTTGGGCGAGGCCGAGACGTGCTTGCAGGGCGGCTTTGCAGGCGGCTTTTCCGCGCAGATCGGCGGCGCTGTAATGCGCGGGGAGAAACCGGTCGGTCGCGGGATTCCACGTGTCGGTATCGATGCCATTGACGATGCCCACGAGGTCGGCGGCGCGAAAACGCAGCACGTCGTCGAGGCCCCAGCCGCCGGCGGGCGTCTTGATTTCCTCCACGTAGGTCGGGCTGACGGTGGTGAGTTTCGTCGAGTGATAAAGGCCGGCCTTCATCAGGTTGACCGCACCGACGGATTCCAGGCTGTCCGAGCGGAATTCGGAGTGCGGCAGGCGGGCGAAGTCGATCACGCGGCGGTCGGCATAGCCCTGGTGTTCGAGATTGTGAATCGTGAACACGGACGCGGTTTTCCCGAGTGGCGTGTCCTTGAGGGTGGTGTTGAGGAACACGGGGACGAGGCCGGTCGTCCAGTCGTGGCCGTGGACGACGTCGGGTGTCCAGCCGAGCTGCTGGCAGAGCGTGAGGGCGGCGCGGGAGAGGAAGGCGAAGCGCAGGTCGTTGTCGCCGTGGGCGCCGTGCGGGCCGCTGTAAACCTCGGGCCGGGCGAAGAAGCCGTCGTGCTCGATCAAATACACGGGGATATTTGTGGCCGGCAGCGTGGTCTCCCAGGTGCGGGCCCAGTGGGCCTCGGCGCCTACATCGACGCCGAGGGGATCGGGTCGGGCGGTGCGCGGACTGTGGACGCGGACGGAGCCGTAGGCGGGGCACACGATGCGCACATCATGGCCGAGCGCGGCGAGTTCCTTGGGCAATGCGCCACCATATCGGCGAGGCCTCCTACTTTTACAAACGGTTCGACTTCGGGCGTTACGAAGAGAATTTTTAGGGGTGGCACGAGCCGAGACCCTAGCTCGCGAGGAATCGGATGCCGAGCGAATTTTGGAAAAACAGGGCGCAAAAAAACGCGGCGGGTAAATCCGCCGCGTTGCGCATGAGGAGATCGCTCCGGCTGGTTGGCCGGCAGGATCAAACGGTCTTGGGGAGGGGAACGCCGAGTTCCACGGGATGCGGGTGATGGCGCTTTTCTTTGTGCTCACTGTGCCGCTTGCGGAGGAGGCCGTCGAGTTTGTCGATGAGGAGGTCCACGGACTTGTAGGCGTCGTCGCTGTCCACGGAGGCAATCAGATCGGGCCCGCCGATTTCGATGTGGCCCTTGGCGACGAAGTGAGCCTTGGCGCCCTTGGTCTTGTCGTGATCGACGTCGATGCGCACGCGATCAATGCGGGGTTCATGCCGGAGAAGGCGGCCCACTTTTTCGTGGATCATGGCCTTCATGGCGTCGGACAGGTTGAGGTGGATACCGCGAAGGATGAGCTTCGCGCCGATAACTTCAGGGGTGATATGTAGCATACGTGAGTAATAGAGTATAACGGCACGGATTTGTTGCGTCTAAAGCACCGTTTGGAAAACCCGTGGATGAGTGGAATCGGCTTAACGTTTTTTGTTTAGCGCTGCGGCGAACCAGTCGTTGGTGAGCGACTGCTGGGGGCGCGGGGCGGGCGTGGCGGCGGGAGCCGGGCGAGACTGGCCGGGGCTCGTGCGCGGGGCGGCGGTGCCGGTCTTCGCGCCGAGCTGCGGGGCGCTGCGCATCGACAAGGCGATGCGTCCGCGGGCGAGGTCGATTTCGGTGACGGTGACACTGACTTTCTGGCCAGGCTTCACGACCGCCGCCGGGTCTTTGACGAAGCTGTCGGCGAGCTGACTGACGTGGACGAGGCCGTCTTGGTGGACACCGATGTCCACGAAGGCGCCGAAGGCGGTGACGTTGGTCACGATGCCGGGGAGCTTCATGCCGGGCTTGAGGTCTTCGGGTTTGTTGACGCCGTCCTGGAAGCTGAAGGCTTCGAATTTTTCGCGGGGGTCGCGGCCGGGCTTGGCGAGCTCGGCCATGATGTCGGTCAACGTGGGCAGACCGACGGTGTCGGTGACGTAGGACTGGAGGTTGATCTTCTTGCGGAGTTTTTCGTCGCGCAGGAGATCGGGCACGGTGCAGCCGAGGTCGGCGGCCATTTTTTCGACGAGGGCGTAGCGTTCGGGGTGGACGGCGGAGGCGTCGAGGGGGTGCGCGGCGCCTTGGATGCGGAGGAAGCCGGCGGCTTGTTCGTAGGCTTTGGGGCCGAGGCCGGTGACGTCGAGGAGTTCGGCGCGGGTCTTGAAGGCGCCTTTTTCGTTGCGGCGGGCGACGATGGCGGCGGCGCTGCGGGCGTTGAGGCCGGAGACTTGGGCGAGGAGTTGCTTCGAGGCGGTGTTGAGCTCGACGCCGACGCCGTTCACGCAGGAGACGACGGTGTCGTCGAGGGAGCGTTTGAGGGCGTTTTGCTCGACGTCGTGCTGGTATTGGCCGACACCGATGGACTTGGGGTCGAGCTTCACGAGTTCGGCGAGCGGGTCCATGAGACGGCGGCCGATGGAGACGGCGCCGCGCACGGTGAGATCGTGGTCGGGGAATTCTTCGCGGG
>JAHFTG010000067.1 GCA_023269455.1 Opitutaceae bacterium
CTCTTCTCCGCGAGATCGGCGACCAGCGCGGTCGCGCCGAGCTCGCGCAACGCCTCTGCGTTCGTCGCGTTGCGTGTGAGCGCGGTGACCCTCATCCCGCGCGCGACCGCCTGCCGGGCGACCTCCGCGCCGACATAGCCCGCGCCAAAGATCACGAGGTGTTTTCCGCCAAAAAATTCAGGTGCAACCGGACTCATCAATGATTGGACTAAGACCATGCCCACGGTTCTCGCAATCTTGCCAGAGGGTTTTGAGGAATTGGAAGCCGTCGCCCCCATCGACCTGCTCCGGCGTGCCGGGGCGGAAGTCACGGTGGCCGCACTCGGCGAAACCATTCACGTGACCGGGCGCAACGCCCTCACGATGCACGCCGACACCACGCTCACCGCCGTGGGCGAGCGTTTGTTCGACATGCTCTTCCTGCCAGGCGGTCCCGGCGTCGCCCGCTTGCGTGCCGATCCGCGCGTGCGGGCCGCCGTGCTCCGCCACCACGCGGCGGACCGCTGGCTCGCGGCCATCTGCGCCGCGCCCGCCGTGTTGCACGACGCGGGCCTCCTCACAGGCCGCCGCTACACGGCGCATTTTTCGGTGGCGGGCGAACTGACGGCGATCTTGGCCGACGAACGCACCGTCGCCGATGGCCGTCTGCTCACGTCTCGCGGGGCGGGCACGTCCGTCGATTTTGGGCTGTTGCTCGTCGAGAAACTCGTCTCCCCCGAGAAGGCCGGCGAAGTCGCTCGCTCGATTTGCGCATGAACCGCCAAAGCTGTTTTCAAACAAAGGCGTTGCCGCATCTGGCGCCTTTGCCTGATCTGATCACACCTAGGGGTTAAACCCTAGTTTCTGTTTCTGCTGACACTCCGCTTTTTTACTTTCACCCGGTCGCTTTTCCACGGGAAGTGACGGGGCGAAGCCTTCCTTTTTTAAAACCTCATGTGCGGCATAGCCGGCTACCTTAGCCAAACTCAAGCCTCCTCCGACCGCCTCGCCGTCGTCGCGCGCATGAATGCCGCGATGATCCATCGCGGGCCGGACGACGACGGGGCCGAGAGTTGGGGCGAAGCCACGCTGGGGATGCGGCGGCTGGCGATCTTTGATCCCGCGCACGGGCATCAGCCCATGAGCACGCCGGATGGTCGCTGGCACCTCGTGTTTAACGGAGCGATCTACAACTTCCGCGCACTCCGCATCGAACTCGCGGCGGCGGGTTATGGCTTTCGCACCGACTGCGACACCGAGGTGCTCCTCGCCGCCGTCGCGCATTGGGGCGAAGCGTGCCTCAACCGGCTGCGCGGCATGTTCGCTTTCGCCGCCTGGGATTCCCACGAACGCACGCTCCTGCTCGCCCGCGATCCGTTCGGCATCAAGCCGCTCTACGTTCACGCGGCCGCCGACGGCAGCCTGCTCTTTGCCTCGGAGCTGAACGCCCTCCTCGCCTCCGGACGCGTGCCCGCCGTCATCGATCCGCAGGCCGTCAGCGCCTACCTCGCGTGGCTCGCCGTGCCCGCGCCGCAGACGATCTATCGCGGCGTGCGCAGCCTCGGCCCCGGCGAATGCGCCGTGTGGCACGCGGGCAAACTCGACATCAAAACCTACTGGACGCTGCACGCCGCCTACACGGTCAACCCTCACGGCGCGACGTCGGCCATCACGCCTGCGCGCACCCGCGCTGAGTTCACCACCGGGCTCCGCGCGCAACTCGAAGACACCGTGCGCGCGCACGCCATCGCCGATGTGCCGGTGGGTGCGTTTCTCTCCGGCGGACTAGACTCGACCGCGCTGGTCGCGCTCATGACCAGGCTCGGCGGATCCCGGCTAAAAACATTTTCCCTCGGCTTCGACGAAGCCGGTTATTCCGAAGCGGACGCCGCCGCCGCCAACGCCCGCCACCTCGGGGCCGACCACCACGGCAGCGTGCTCACCGGCACCCGCGTCGCCTCCGAAATCGACACGATCCTCGCGTCGCTCGACCAGCCGACCGGCGATGGCATCAACACCTACTACGTCAGCCAAGCCGCCCGCGCGGGCGGTGTCACCGTCGCGCTCTCCGGCCTCGGTGCGGACGAGCTTTTTGGAGGTTATCCGTCATTTCGCAACGTGCCCCGCCTCGCCCGCTGGCTGCCGCTCTGGCGCACGTTGCCTGCCGCGCTTCGCGAACCGTTGCTCGCCCGCTGGGATCGCGGCGACACCCGCCAGCGCAAGCTCGCCGACACGCTCCGCCACGCCGCTTCGCCCGCCGCGCTCGCGTTGTTGCAACGCCGCGTTTTCGCCGAGACCGACCGCCGCTCGCTGCTCAGTCCCGACGCCGCCTCGCCCTACGCACCGCATCCGGCGGAGGCGGGCCTTGCGGCGGAGCTGGGCCACGTGGACTTGTTTTTCATCACCAGCGCCGCTGAGCTGCGCGGCTACATGGGCGACGTGCTCCTGCGCGACAGCGACGTGATGAGCATGCGCCACTCGCTAGAGCTGCGCGTGCCCTTCGTGGACCGCCCGCTCGTGGACTGGTTGGCGCGTCAACCCACCGCTTTCAAACACACGCCCGCTCACCCTAAATCTGCGCTGGCCGACGCCGTGCGCGACCTGTTGCCCCCCGAGCTGCTCACCCGCCCGAAGCGCGGCTTCACGCTGCCCTTCGCCCAGTGGATGCGCGGACCGCTGAAGCCGTTTCTCGAAGACACGTTTTCCGCCACCAGCGTCGGCCGCAGCGGACTCTTCGCGACCGACGCGGTGCAGTCCCGCTGGCGCGGATTTCTCGCGGGCACCGACACCCGCGAATGGTCCCGCGTGTGGTCGCTGGCGATTCTCGTCGCATTCGTAAACCGTCCACGACCTGCTCCCCCTTCCCCATGAAGACGCTGCTGCTCGCCCCCGAGCTATTCACGACCGACAGCGGCATCCCTCGCATCCTTCGCCTTTATCTCAAGGCGCTCTGCGAAATCGCCGGCGACAAAGATCGCGTGCGCTTCGTCGCGCTCAACGACGTGAACATCGATTCCGCCGATCTGCGCCCCTATTCCGGCCCCGCGCTCGCCGAATGGACCGCCTGCAACCGCGAAAAAAAACAATTCGTCCGCGACGTCCTCCGTCTTAGTCGCGGCACCCAGCTCATCATCTGCGGACACGTCGCCCAACTCCCCGTCGCGTGGCTCGCCAGCCTGCTTCGCCCCGGCCTGCGTTACCTGCTCGTCGCTCACGGCATCGAAGTGTGGCGACCGTTTACCTTCTGGGAACGACGCGCGCTCAAAGGCGCCCACCGCATCCTCTGCGTGAGCGAGTTCACCCGCCGCGAATTATTGAAACACATCCGTCTGGATGAACGTCGCCTCGTGGTATTGCCCAATGCCTTGGACCCGCTCCTCGAATCGGGTGCAGACGCCGCCGCGATCAGCACCAGCCAGCCGGTGATTCTCACCGTATCGCGCCTCTCCTCGAGCGACCGCTACAAGGGCATCGACCACCTCATCGCCGCGATGCCCGCCATCCTCGCCGCCGCCCCGGGCACGAAGCTCCGCGTAATCGGTCGAGGTGACGACGCCCACCGCCTGCAAGACCTCGCCCGTGAGCACCGCCTCGGCAGCGCCGTCGAGTTCGCCGGCTTCGTAAGCGACGAGCAACTCCGCCACGAATTCGCACGCTGCACGCTCTTCGCCCTCCCGAGCCAGAAGGAAGGCTTCGGCCTCGTTTACTTGGAGGCGATGGCCGCCGGCAAACCCTGCCTCGCCGCCAACGAAGGCGGCGCGCCCGAAGTCATCTCGGCCCTCTCCGGCCAACTCGTGCCCTACGGCGACGTGCCCGCCATCGCTGCCGCGTGCGCGGATATGCTTGGTCGAAACTGGGACGCGCAGGCGATTCTGGCGTGCGCCCGTGAGTTTTCATACCCACGCTTCCGGGAACGCTTGGCTCCCCTGCTTTCAACATGACTTCACCCGCCGAAGAACTCCCCGAACTCGTCATCGAGGCCGGTCGCGCCGAGCGCCACTATTGGCGCGACCTCTGGCGCTATCGCGAGTTGGCCGGGTTCCTCGCCTGGCGCGACATCAAAGTCCGCTACAAGCAGGCGTCGCTCGGCATCGCGTGGGCGGTGATCCAACCCGCCGTGCAAACCCTCCTGCTCACCTTCGTCTTCGGCAAGCTCGCCAAGATGCCTGGCGGCGACGTGCCCTACCCGTTCATCGTGCTCTGCGGCCTGCTCCCGTGGCAGTTGTTCACCTCCGCCTTCAACGGCGCGGGCAACAGCCTCATCGGCAACTCTCACCTCATCAGCAAAGTCTATTTCCCTCGCTTGATCGTGCCGCTCTCCTCGCTCGCGGTGTCGCTGGTGGATTTCGGCATCATGCTCGTGCTCGCCGTGCCGCTCGTCGCGATTTTCGTGGGCCTGCCCGGCTGGCAGATTCTGCTGCTGCCTTTGTTCGTGCTGCTCGCGCTGACCATCGCGCTCGGAGCGGGCCTCTGGATCACCGCCCTCACCGTGCGCTTCCGCGACTTCCGGTTTATCACCCCCTTCATTCTGCAGATCGGCATGTTTGTGACGCCGGTCGGCTACCGCACCGATTTCCTGCCCAACTGGCGCGACTGGCTCGCGCTCAACCCGCTCTCCGGCGTGGTGGACGGCGTGCGCTGGTGCCTGCTCGGTGGCCGGACCACGCTCTACCTGCCGGGCCTCGGGCTTTCCATCATCATCGCCATTCTGCTCCTGGTTACGGGCGTATGGTATTTCCGCCGCACCGAGAAACAATTTGCCGACATCATCTGACATGAGCCTGCCCGCCATTGAAGTTTCCGGTCTGAGCAAACGCTACGTCATCGAACACGAGTCGCAGCACGACAACCTGCGAGACACGCTCCACCACACCGCGCGCAAGCTCTGGCGGCGCGTCCGCTGGGGCACGGGCTTCGAGAGCGAAGAGTTCTGGGCGCTGCGCGACGTGTCCTTTGCGGTCCAGCCCGGCGAGGTCGTCGGCATCATCGGCCGCAACGGCGCGGGCAAATCCACGCTCCTGAAAATCCTCTCGCGCATCACCGAACCCAGCGCGGGCAAGATCACCCTGCGCGGTCGCGTCGCCAGCCTGCTGGAGGTAGGCACCGGCTTTCACCCCGATCTTACCGGACGGGAAAACGTTTACCTCAACGGCGCGATTCTCGGCATGAGCCGAGTGGAAATCCGCAAGAAATTCGACGAGATCGTGGCCTTCGCCGAAGTGGAAAAATTTCTCGATACACCAGTGAAGCGCTACAGCAGCGGCATGTATGTGCGCCTAGCCTTCGCTGTCGCGGCGCACCTAGAACCAGAAATCCTGATCATCGACGAAGTGCTCGCGGTGGGTGACGCTCAGTTTCAAAAAAAATGCCTCGGAAAAATCCAGGATGTCTCACGAGGCGAGGGACGCACCGTGCTCTTCGTAACCCATAACATAGGCATCATCGGCAGCCTTTGCCAGCGATGCATCTGGTTGGAGTCGGGCCATACTAAGGACGTCGGTCCCACCGCTGAAGTCATGGCCCGTTACATCGGTGTTCGTGGGGCAAACAATGCTGAGGTGACGTTTGCCGCAAACGATACGAGAGCCGGTAGTTCGCGCGGCCGCATTTTTTCTGCTCGGGTTTTGTCCGGCAATCAGGTTCGCAGTGAAATTTCGATCGAAGATCCGATCTGCATCGAATTGGAATACACGGTGGATAGCCCTGCGGAAGAGATCATTGCCGGCATCCACTTGCACGACAAACATGGAGTCTGCATTTTTTCAAGCGGACCGACGCAAGGATGGATAGGACATCTGCGCCGACGCGAACGGGTCGTGATCCCGGGCCGCTTCCTAAACGACGGACGCCACACCGTGACTTTTCTCCTATTGCGCTCCTACGCTCACATAGAGGCCATGGTGCCCGATGCGCTGACGTTCGAGATAACGGAAACCGGTGTCGGGCGTGGAAACTTCACGGGCACGGTAATAGGCTGTGTTCGTCCCGTGCTCGATTGGAGTGGCGAAACCCTACCTCCCGAATCACCATGAAGGTATCAGTCCTTTTGCCGACCATAGGGCGTGAAGCCTTTCTGAGAACCTCCCTTCGCTCCGTGGCAGCCCAGACGGCGCTGGATATGATCGGCGAAGTGATCATATCCGACAACCGCCCAACAGGTGTTGCCGAAAAAATCGCCGCCGAGTTTCCCGATTTGCCGATTCGCATCATCAGGCGCGAACCGGCCCTTGAGGCCAATACCCACTTCAAAGTGTTGCCCGAGGATGCCAGATACGAATTATCGGCTATCCTTCACGACGATGATTGGTGGAGCCCGGTGCATCTCGCCTCAGCTCTTGCTGCCTTGGTGTCCACCCCCTCCTCAGTCGCTTGCTATACGGCATTCGCCGAGGTGACCGAAGAGAGTAGCCCCGTTTGGGGCGATCCCAGCATAGGCGTATGGTTTGGGGCGGACTACGCAGCTCTCGACCAACCTTGGGCTATGAATCTCGCTTCCGTCTGCATTGCCAGTTTCCCGGGAACCTTCGGGCGCTTCTCCGCCCTCGTGGCACGCACCGAAGCATTGTGCCAAGCCGGTTACATTTATGATCTGGGCAATCCCTTCGACACCGACCGCATGCTGGGCGTGGCTCTGGCGCTGCAAGGCCCCCTTGCCTACGCCCCAACACCCACCGTCTATATTCGCCGCCACCCAACGCAAGACGGTGGCCGCTTCGCCCCTGAAGCGATCGTCGGCCATATGGCAGATACCACTCGCTGGATCATCGCCCAAGCCAAGGAGCAGAACGTCGATCTGCGCGCAGAAATCTCCCGCCGAGAACTTGCCTGCCCGGCCGAACAGTTGCCGAAACTGGCCCAGCTCTGGCAATGGAAATGGACCCGTGATGTTCTGCAATCGGAACGCCTCTGGCCCGAAAGCTTCACCGCACCCCTGTCCTCTCCCGTTCATTCACACTCCCTCGGTATCCGCGATTTTGTGCCCCCTTTTTTGCTTGGGGTCGCGCGTTCGTTGCTCCGCCGGTCGTCAGCCTGAAAACAATGCGTATTCTCTTCGCAACAACTCTGCGTGCGCACTGGGGTGGCAGCGAGTGGCTGTGGTCGGACACTGCGCTGGCTCTCCGAAAACGAGGCCACGACGTAGGATATTTTCAGCCCTGGCCTAAAAAACATCCGGCGCTTGAAGCCCTGCGCGCAATCGAGGCCATCGAATTTTCTCCGGGTCAGACGGTGCGTTGGTGGCGCCGGCTAGCGGCTAGAATGACCCGGCCGCCATGTAGCTTCCGGCAGCATATGCTGGAGACCTTTAAGCCAGATCTCGTCGTAATCTCCCAAGCCCGCCAAGACGAGGGACTGGACTGGCACGATGATCTTGTCGGCGCTGGCGTGCCGTATGTCGTCGTAAACGAACTAGTGGTCGAAGCACTCTACTTGGAGGACGACACCACTGATCGCCTGTCCGCCTTCCTGCTTGGCGCGAGCGCCACATACTGTGTTTCCCGACGCAATCTCGAGGCACTCCAGCAACAGTTGGGCCGCGCGCTACCCTTCGGTGACGTGCAACCCAACCCTTTTCGAGTGCCCTACACCGGCGCCTTCACCTGGCCTGATGCAGCGGATCCCGTCCTCCGTCTCGCTCTCGTCGGGCGGCTCGACCCCGACTCAAAAGGCCACCGCGTATTGCTGGAAGCATTCCGCCGCCAGCACTGGCGCGGGCGATCCATTTGTCTTCATTTTTATGGTGACGGGTCCGCCCGCCGCGCCCTTGAACGCCTCATCAAATGGTGGGGCTTGGAAAATCAAGTCTGCTTCGAAGGCCATGTGTCGAACGTCAACGACATTTGGAAACGCTGTCATGTTGTCACCCAGCCATCACGAGAAGAAGGCACTCCCATCGCAATGATCGAGGGGCTGCTCTCAGGGCGGCCGGCCTTGGCCACCGCTGTCGCCGGCATCCCTGAATTCGTAGATGATGGGCAAACAGGATTCCTCGCGCCCGCTTGCACGGCCGATCTTATCGACACCGCGATGGAGCACCTTTGGCTTGCCCGCGACAATCTTCGTGAAATGGGACGCACAGCCCAGCAACGCGTCCGCGAACGCCTGCCCGCCAGCCCTGCCGATCTTTTTGCAAACCGCCTGGAAGCTCTGGTGATTCCCCAAAAGAATGAAATCTGCCCGTAGGATCGCTCGCAAATCATGGCAACGCGTCGCTACCCGTCTGCCATTTCGCCACGCCGCTTTCGAAGAACTCTTCCCAAAAGTTGAGGTTTTCAGAACCGGTGCTGTCCGCGCCGGATCAGGCTTTAGCGGCCTGCTATTGGCTGAACCAGGCAGTCCATTCCTCATACGTCCGACTGCCTACGCCGATGGAAAACCCGGAGAACTCGCCAGCGAAGACCGCACCTATATGACTGCCGAGCCCACGCGCCGTCTTTTCGCCATGTCCGAGGCCAGAATCATCGGCGCCCAAGGTATATGTTACGCACCGGCAACACGCACCGCATTCAGCGAAACCCTCGAATCATGGGAGACATCCCCTGAGCAGCACACCATTTTCTCCACTCCAGGTTTCCCGGCGGCCCGCCCACTCTCAGGAATGAGCCTCTCACTCGCGACGCTTGGCGGCGAAACATTCTATCACTTCCTCCTTGAAAGCCTGCCGAAACTCGCCCTCGCGCGCGCTTTCCTGCCGCACATCGACCAATTGCTGGTGCCCCGTTACATCGAGCAATCCAAGACCGCCTGGCTGCGTCGCCTCGGTTTCACGCAAAAAATCGTCTGGCTCGACGACTTCGCCCACTGGCACTGCGAGCAGCTCCTCTTCACCAATCGCCTCGCCCGCCATTTCGAGCCGAATCCGTGGTGTGTGCGTGTTCTGCGAGAGTTTGCTCGTGTGCCTGCGCACAGCACTTCCGGGCCGTCCCTGTGGCTCGACCGCAGCGGCGTGGCTAACCGTGCCACTGCATGGGAGCGTGATTTTGCCGCGCAATTGCCGGAATTGGAATCCGTCGATCTTGGCACCATAGAACCCGCCCAAGTGCTCACCCGTTGCGCCAGTGCGCGTATCTTCACAGGCCTGCATGGCGCGGCTTTTGCCAACATGGTTTTCAGCCCGCCCGGCGCTCAAATAATCGAGCTCATGCCGCGCGCCTTCCATCCCTTTTACGCTCGGCTCGCGCAAGCCTGCGGCCACGAACATATCGCGGTGCGCATGCCGGAGACCGAGAGCGGTCGCACCGCCACGCTGGCCATCGTGCGTAAATTCATTCCGCTGTGAATACCTCCTTGCCCGACTGGCGTCACCGTCTCATCGCCCGCTACTATCGAGCCGACGAGCACCCGTGTAAGCTTCGCTTGCTGGCCCTCTTCAAACGGCTTCTGCGTGTGACTGCCGTGCGAGCTGTCATTGTTCCCGGAGTGGTTATGAAACTTGATGATTCCGACTTTGTGCAGCGCGAGATTCTTTTCCACGGGGGTTATGAACTCGCTACCCTCGCCCGCTACGATGCTCTGCTTCAAAATGCGCGCGGGGCGGTCGATTTTGGCGCGCACATGGGCCTTTTCACTCTGCGGGCTGCACGCGCGCTTGCCTCGCGTGGCGGCCAAGTCTTCGCAGTCGAGCCCACGCCCGGGCACGCGGTCGCACTCTTGCGCAACGCCGCGCTTAGTGGACTCACAAACATCGAACTATGCACCAGCGCCGTATCATCCGCACCCGCGCTCCTGCGCATGATCGCTCCACACTCGGCCAACACAGGAGGTAGTCGTCTCGCGCGGACTACTGAGGTGGGAGAAGACTTTCGAGATATCCCGCTGCACGTCCCGGTGCGTCCGGCTGCGGAGTTGGTTGCGCTTATCCCGGCCGATTGCCTGGACCTCATTAAGATAGACGTCGAAGGCCAT
>JAHFTG010000318.1 GCA_023269455.1 Opitutaceae bacterium
AAGAATTCGAGCCCCCCCCCGGCGAGCATCATAAGGATGTAACGGCAGACTGCGGCCAAGGGCACGCTTTTGTGCGAATGCGAGACTTGGTGAGTATCTCGGAGACCGTGATTGAGTGCGGCGATGTGCCAAGTGCGTGGTAAACTTGATCCGAGTGGTTTTTCCAGTATTCCACGGCCTCCTTCATGCCGTAGGCTGGATTGTCTTTTAGCGCAGTGAGAAAACGTGAGATCGCTGTGGATAAATAAAAATGAAGATTATCGAGTAGGAGCCTGGCCTGTGCCGGCTCTTGACCGTGGTGGGCCAATTGATTTCGGGTTCGATATATTCGGGCGACATGCCAAGTAAGCCGCTCCTTTGAAGCGCGAAAGTCCTCAGCGAGACAGGTCGGATTATGATACGTCTTCCATACCGAATAAGGGACTTTTTTGATGGGATTGGTCGTGATCCATTCCTGCTGTTCGGCGAACTTGAGGAAGGTGGAAACAACTCCGCGCCGGTTGTTGTAGGTTTTAAGACACGCATCGCCCCGCTGGAAATACGGGGTCAGGCGAGCGGGCGTAAGCTCGGCCACGGCCAGGCCGAGAAAGTGCTTTTTGAGCACCTTCATGTGGCGTTGGATCGTGATGAGCTGCGACGGCGAAATCAGCTTCCGCCCGTGCTCATGGACCTTGGTCGCGACGTAGGCATCGACTGCCCCAGCCAGCGGCTTTTGCTGTTCCGGCTCGCAGTGGTTCGCCAAGGCGAAATCCACATAGAAGGACAGGGACCGTTTGCGGTCGGCCAGACGGCGGAAAGCCGTTTCGGCTTCATGCACCTGGTCGGTGCTCAGGGTGGTGGTGACGGCGTGCAGGCTCGACGCGAGTTGCAGCGCCTTGATTTCGAGCGCGGCCTTTTCGGCGGCGGCTTCTTCCTGGGTCTTGAAGTTGCGGCGGATGCGGACGCCGTTCAGGCGTCCATCGACCCGCCACGAGAAAACCCCATTCCGGTTTTTGAACCGGCTGACGAGGAACGTAGGGTGACTCATAGCGTAGGTTGCCCACGTCAACCAGGCAACCTAGCTTCGAGTTTTTGCTCCTCAGAGGAGAAAAATGGCGGAGAGGGAGGGATTCGAACCCCCGGGAGCTTTCGCCCCAGCGGTTTTCAAGACCGCCGCGATAGACCACTCTGCCACCTCTCCGGCTGTGACGCTTCGGAAAATCCTCCGCAGGCGGGCGGGTTGTCGAGCTTTCTTACGATTTGAGATTTTCGAGCGGCTTCACGTTTTTTGAGAGTCCTGCGTTGATCCACTGTCATGCGCGGGCAACGTCTGACGTGTGGCGTTTGAAAAACACCTGCTCGTGGACGGGGCGAATCTGCTGCACGCGTGGCCTGAGTTGCGCGCGCTGATGAAACGGGATCGCAGCGCGGCGCGTTCACAACTCACCCAACGGCTCAGCGCGATCCACGACACCGAGCAGACGCGAGTGACACTTGTATTTGACGGGCGTGGCGATGAGTTGGTGGTCGAACGGCCATCGGGGCATGTGACGTTCAGCGTGCTCTACACTCCGTCGTCACTAACGGCCGACGACGTGATCGAGCAGCTCGTCGGACGCGCCGCTGATGCAGCCCTCTGCCACGTCGCGACCGGTGATCAGGCGGAGAGGCAGACGATCGAGGCCGCCGGTGCGGTGTGGGTGCCGCCGGTCGATCTGGTGGCGTGGGTTGGACGTGCGGAGATGCGCTTGGCGTCCGGGGTCAAAGATCTGAACCGGTCCAATGCACGGAAGTGGAAGGCGTCTTCTCCATGACTTTAAATCGACATGTAATCAGCTCCGATGAGCCTGCCGTGGAGGAGATGCAGGGACTCTACGGCCCTTTTTCGTTTCCTGAATTATTGCTTCAACAAATCTGGGACCGGCGGGATTTTTCCGAGTGCGATGCGCGCACGCTTGATGGGCGAGCGGTGACTATTCTGCATACGGGACGTTGGAACCGGCTGGGCGGACCGGATTTTCAAGGCGTTCGCCTGCGGCTCGGCGGCGATGAAATCACTGGTGACGTCGAGGTGCATCTGCGTGAGGCGGATTGGGCGGCGCATCGTCACGCGAAAGATGCGGCTTACGACAACGTCGTGCTTCATGTGGTGCTGTTTCCGCCGGGGGATGCGAATGGCTGGACCGTCGGCGTGCAGGGTAAACGCATTCCAGTTCTAGTGTTGTTGCCACTGCTGCATCGCGGGTTGGAGGAATACGCGGCCGAAGACGCCATCGAGTCACTGGCCAACCGTCCGCTCGATCACGCGCACACGGCACTCAGTGCGTTGGCCGGCGGAGAGCTGGATCAACTACTGCGGCGGCATGCGTCGGAGCGTTGGAAACAGAAAGTGGGTTTCGCGGGTGAACGTATTCGAAGGCTGGGCTGGGAAAGCGCCTGTCATCACGCGGCGCTTGAAATCCTTGGCTATCGTTTCAACCGCGCTCCGATGCTGGCAGTGGCGACGGAGTTTCCACTGGCGGCGTGGCGTAATGAAAAACTGGAGACTACGGAAATTTTCGAGGCGCGGCGCGAGCGTTGGGCTTTGCAAGGGGTGCGTCCGCTCAATCATCCGCGCCTGCGCTTGCGGCAGTATGCGGCGTGGACGTTGGCTCGCCCGGATTGGCCGGAGCGGTTGCGGGCGATCGGTGGTGTTTTACAGTCTGTCGCGGAGTCGGCGGGCGAGGGGAACACGACACGCGGTTTCAGAAAGGCGGCGCGGCTCACGGCGCTGCGAGCCCGGTTGGCGGACGAGTTGTGCGGCGGTGCGGTGAGCGGCAGCCGTTTTGATAATCTCGTGTGCGACGGGTTTCTTCCGCTGTTGGCGGCGGGCGCGGGTGAAGCTGCGGACTCAGCCGGCTTGAAGCTGGAGGCATTGTGGTGCGATTGGTTTGCGGGCGATGCGCCGGTGGATCGCATGAGACTTTTGCGCAGGCTCGATGTGTTCAGTGGCGCGGCGAAACCGTCCGCGCACGGACCCTTGCAAGGGCTTTTGGGGTGGATACTGGCGCGCGAACGCTAGTCCGGTCGGACTGATGGCGGGGGCTCTCGGTGGGCGCGGGACTTGACAAGATTT
>JAHFTG010000319.1 GCA_023269455.1 Opitutaceae bacterium
ACGGCTTTTCTGAAAACGTCGTCGGCTACGGCACCCGCCTCGCCGAACGCTACGACAACCACTACCATTTCAAGGCCGGTGAAAGCATCGTCGTCATCTCCAACTCCGGCAAAAATTCCTCCCCCATCGAGGTCGCCCTCTACGCCAGGAAAAAAGGCGTCCACGTGATCGCCCTCACCTCGCTGGGCATGAGCACCACGTCGAAAACCGTCCACCCCGGCGCCCAAAATCTCCATGCCATCGCCGACTACACCTTGGACAATCTCGGCGTGACCGGCGACGCCATCACCGAAGTCGCGCCCGGCCGTTTCGCCGGCCCGACCTCGACACTCATCGGCGCGACGTTGCTCAATCTTCTCACGCTCGAAGTGCTCGACTGGCTGCAAACCCACGGCCACCCGCTCCCGCTCGTCACCAGCCAGAACATCCCCGGCGGCATGGAGGCCAACATCGAGCTCTCCAAACAATACCGCACCCGCCTGAGCAAATTGATCGGGTGATTATTTCCTTAACGCAAAGTCGCGAAGACGCAAAGCTCGCGAAGTTTTCCGTCCTTTGCCTCCCTGCGCCTTGGCGTCTTCGCGTTAAAATCCCCACCCCACCATGAAAATCGGCGTTGATGGCGGCGGCACCAAGACGGAGCTCATCCTCGTGGATGACGCCGGCCTCATCGTGGTCCGCCACCTCGCGCCCGGCTGCAACCCCAGCGTCGCCGGAACAGAGGCGGCCCGCGAAGCCCTCGACATCGCGCTCCGCACGCTCGTCGTCGTGCAGCCGCCCGGCACCGTCACCCACACGCTTCTCTGCATGGCGGGCACGCCCGCATTCTGGCGCGAGACCGCCGAACTCCTGACCGAGCTTGGCGACTACGGGCACGTCACCGCCCTCGACGATTCCCGCCCCGTGCTGGCCCTCGCGACCGACGGCAAGCCCGGTCTTGTGCTCCACGGCGGCACCGGCTCCTTCATCGCCGCGCAAGCCCCCGACGGCGCCTTCCACTACGCAGGCGGCACCGGCTGGCGCTTCGGCGATCCCGGCAGTGGCTACGACCTTGGGCGCCGCACCATCAGCCGCGCCCTGCTGGAGCTCCAAGGCTGGCAACTCCCCACGTGCCTTTCCGTCCTGGTGCGCGACCATACCGGCCTCACCAAAGCCCCCGACATCACCCGCTTCTTCTACCAACACCCTGAGCCCAACCGCCAGATCGCCGGCCTCGCCCCCGCGTTGCTGCGCCTCGCCGCCGAAGGCGACTCCACCGCCCAGCTCGTCGTGACCGAGTCCTGCACCGAACTCCTAAAACTCGCCGAGGCCGTAACGACGAAACTCTTCGCCGGCTGGAATCTCGACAACGTGCGCGCTGCCGTAAGCGGCCCCATCCTCTGCCACCCCGCCACGCAGAAGATCCTTGCGACGCGCTCCTCACTCACGCTCCGCCCGCTCACCGAGCCGCCCATCGAAGGCGTCCGCCGATTGTTGTTTAACCTGCCAACGTGATGCCGACCTTCGACCCAGCGCAGGCGCCCGCCACCACGGCCCCGCTCGGCGAACCCGAGTGGCGCGTCCGCCAACACGCCCACGAAACGCGCGTGCGGGCGTGGACCGATCCGCATCAGGAACGCGCGGCGCGCGGAGAAAAACATCCGGTCCACGATTTCCTGTTTACGTATTACGCCTTCCGCTCGGCGTGGCTGCGGCAATGGCATCCCGGACCCGATGTGATTCTCGCGGGCGAAGGCGCGCGCGAATTCCTGCGCTGGCCCGAATACCGCGAGACCCCCGACGGCGTGCAGATCGATCCGGCCCGATTCCCGGAAAAACGCCGCGCCTCGCTCGTCTGGCTGCGCGACCTGCTCGCGGCCACGACGACACGCCCGCCTGCCTTCGGCTGCTTCGGCTTGCACGAATGGGCGATGGTGTATCGACAAACTCCCGACGAAGTCCGCCACAACGCCTGGCCGCTGCGCTTCGCGCCCGACGAACTCGCCCGCATAGTCGAAAGCCAGCCGGTGCGCTGCACGCACTTCGACGCGTTCCGGTTTTTCACCGCGCCCGCGAAACCGCTCAACCGCCTGCAACCCGCCCGCGAGACTTCGCTCGAAAACGAGCAGCGCGGCTGCCTGCACGCCAACATGGACCTCTACAAATGGGCGTTCAAACTCGCGCCGTTCACGCCCGCCGAGTTGATCGCCGACTGCTTCGCGCTCGCCCGCGACATCCGCGAGATGGACATGCGCGCGAGCCCCTACGATCTGCGCGCCCTCGGCTTCGCGCCCATCGCCATCGAGACACCGGAAGGACGCGCCGAATACGAGCGCCACCAGCGCGCCTTCGTCGTCCGCAGCGAGCCCTTGCGCGCCCGTTTACTTGCGCTCTGCGAACGCCTCTTGGCGCCTTGAGTCACCCTCACCCGCCGAGATAACTCATCTCCGCCTTTGCGCTCACCACTCCGTTCGCCAATCGCTCCGCGCGCTCATCGCTGTAGCGATCCGTCCGGCCCGCCCACACGCCCTCCAAATAGGTTCTCAGCGCCTCATCATCCGCCCCGCTTCGCACCACATCCAGCACATCGTGCCCGGCCCCCGCAAACAGACACGTGAACATCTTCCCGTCCGCCGACACCCGCGCCCGGTTGCAGTCCTTGCAAAACGGCTCCGTCACCGAGCCGATCAGCCCGATCTCCCCCGCGCCATCCGCATAACGATACCGCGCCGCCACCTCGCCGCGATACGCCGGGCCCACCGCTTCCAGCGGCCACGCCGCGCCGATCCGCTCCACGATCTCCTTCGCCGGCACGACCTGCGCCCGCTGCCAGTCGTTCGTGTTGCCCACATCCATGAACTCGATGAACCGCAACGTCTGCCCCCGCTCGCGAAACCGCTCCGCCATCGCGACCACCTCGTGATCGTTCACCCCGCGCTGCACCACCATGTTGATCTTCACCGGCAGCCCGGCCGCCACCGCCGCATCGATCCCGCGCAACACCCGGGCCACCGAAAACCCCAGCCCGTTCATCCGCCCCGCCGTCGCCTCGTCCAGCGAATCCACCGACACATTCACCCGGTCCAGCCCCGCCTCGCGCAACGCCCCT
>JAHFTG010000432.1 GCA_023269455.1 Opitutaceae bacterium
GAAACATGGCTTTACGAACCCGGCCTCGGACTTGGAAGCGAAGGATTTCGACCTGAATGTGGGGTATAACAAGGAAGCGGACGAGCAATCCTGGAAAGATATGGTATCATTCCTCGAGGCGGCGTTTGGGACGGACCGGAAGAAGTGAGATTTTCGACCTCGCCTTGGCTCAAATTGAGTATTTACAGGAGGTTGGGGTAAGATTTCCCATGACACCAAACCGATGGTGTGTTAAGCTGATTTCTCATGCTTATGCAAAGAAAAAGTGCATTTTCTCGCCGTCTTCCTGATCTCGTGACTGAAGAGTTGGTTGCTGCATTGTCTAAAAAAGGTTCGTCTTTTGAATTCAAGCAGCTCTTTGATGTCGTCCACGAGCGTCTGCGGGCTCGCAACGCGGCCAGCGGTGGCGAAGAAATGCTACGCCTCCGGGCCTACGAAAAGCTACAAAACCTGGTCTCTCGCGGAATGGTAAAGAAAACGGGAAAAAAATACCGTGGTCTCGCCTCACTCGCAAAGGCACTGACCCCGGCAGATGCTCCGGTCGCCCCACCCGCCGCCGCAGCAGCCCGCTAGTAGTTTAAAATACATATACCTTTTGCGCCCAACGCACGCTTGGGCACCTTCATGAAGCTCAGGAACATCCTCGTCCTGATGGCGGATGAATTCCGCTACGACATTGCCGGCTTCATGGGTAATCCGCTTGCCCGCACCCCGTGCCTGGACACCCTGGCACGGGGTGCGTCTGTTTTTGAGAACGCGTACACGCCCTCGCCTGTCTGCGTCCCGGCGCGTCCGTCCCTCGCGACGGGAAAGTATCCGCTGCACATCGACTGCCAGCATTTTGGCGAGGATCTCGCTCCCGGCTCGCTGACATTTGCCCGGTGGTTTTCCGACCACGGCTACTACACTGTCGCCTGCGGCAAGCTGCACCACCGAGGCCCGGACCAAATGCAGGGGTGGATGCACCGCTTCGGCGGCGAGTGCGCGGTGAACTGGCCGGAGCCCTACGCCTCGCGCAGCCAGATCGGCCGCAGTGCATGGACGGGCGCTCTGGAGCTCAAGCGCGCAGGCATCGGCACCTCTCCCCTCGCCCTCCATGACGACTACTCGATCGCCGGAGCCGATTCGTTTCTGCGTATGCACTTCGGGGGCATGTATCCGATTCCCGTCGAGACGCCGATCCTGCTCTTCGTCAGCCTTCAGCAGCCGCATTTTCCCTTCCTCACCGACTCCGAGAGCCTCGCGGAATACACCGATCGCGTCCCCGTGGCGTGGGATTCCCAACCCGCAAACCACCCCGTGCTCGACGCGGGCCGTCTCGATGCGCCAGCCATCACCGAGGACGATGTCCGCCGTGCCACCGCGATCTATTATTCGCTGGTGGAGAAAACCGATGCCCGCCTCGCCCGAGTGCTCCAGGCCTTGCGCGACTGCGGCCAGGACCCCGACGACTGGGGCATCCTTTTCCTCAGCGACCACGGCGACATGCTTGGGAGCCACGGGTTGTGGGAGAAACGAAAATTCTACGAGGAAAGCGTGCACGTCCCGCTTTTCGTGCGCTGGCCGGGAGTCGAGGCAGTGAGGCATTCGCGCAATGTGAATTTGGTCGACGTCTTTCCCACCCTCTGCGAACTCGCCGGCCTGCCCACGCCCGGCGGCCTCGATGGACGAAGCCTCTTCGCCTCGACCGAGGACACGACATTTTCCCAGATGGGCTCGACCCATTTCATGGTGAAGCGCGGCGCGCTCAAGCTCATCGACTTCGCGGGCGACGGCCCGCAGGTGTTGTTTGACCTCGCGAGCGATCCCGGTGAGGAGAAGAACGTGATCGACGATCCGCGCCATGCCACCGAGCTGGCGTCGATGCGTGAGGCATTATCCGCGCACCGGGCATCTCGGCAGACTCCCGAGGGTTTCACTTAGTCTGCATTTCAGAGCCGGAAGGAGAGTAATATACGGGGCATGAAACATGCTTACGGTAGGCAACTCTCAATCATTCGTAGCTCGTAAAAAAATCTCATGTCCAAGCATGACCACGCAGACCGTCATGCGGCTTCCCTCCTCGAGGTACTCGAAGCCCGCATCACTCCGGCCAATTTTTTCCTTTCGCCGACCGGCTCCGTCACCGACAGCTCCGGGCAGGACGTAAACATCTCCTCCCTCGCCACCGAGGTCGGCACGAGCAAGGCCATTCTCCTGAAAAAGGGCGACAGCCTCATCTTCGACGCCAATGGCGACGGAGTTTACGACAAGAAGACGGAACCGAACCTCTTCGAGGTCAAAGGAGGGGCAAGTTACCTCTTCCTCGACGACGTCATCGAAGGCGACGCCACGCCGCTCGACATCACGGGTGTCGCCGCAACCACGAAATTCTCCGCTACCGCGCAGACCGACATCCTCGGCGACATCGCCACGATGACCACGGTCCAGGGCAGCGGAAAAAGCGCGACCTACCATTTCAACAAATCCATCGTTTCCGACGCCACCATCACCGGATTCACCTCGAGTGGACTGGTCACCGGCTCGATATTTGCGGGTGGAAATATCTCAAAGATCGACATCTCGGGAGAAGCCGATGGCTATTCGGTCACAGACATCCGCGCAGGCACGGCAGTAGGTGCAACGGACATCGATCTCGGAGGGGCGACTCCGATCGACGTCGCTGCAACCGCTGCCGCACCAGGCGCAAAGGGCGCATCCATTTCCGGTGTGACTTTGGCCTGGGGTGCCCACCTGATCGCCGCTGGTGACGGGGGCTCGGTCACGGATCCGGCTTCCAAACTCAAACCCGGTGCGGGAGGATCGGTTACAAAAGTCACCACATCGCTCGGCGGAGATCTTCAGTTGATCGCGGGTGCTGGAGGCAGCGCCGTCGCTCCACAAAATGAGGGAACGAAAAGCACATTCGGCGGTGCGGGCGGCTCGGTCAGCGACGTCACCATTTCGACTGACACCGATGCGTACGATATAGCGATCACTTCCGGTGCCGCGGGCACGGGTGGAAAGTCCTTCGGCGGATCGATTCAGAAACTCAAACTCCTCGGCGACGTGCTGGGCGGAGTATTGCTATCCACCGGCGA
>JAHFTG010000320.1 GCA_023269455.1 Opitutaceae bacterium
TGGTGGTGGATGGGTCGCTCGGGACGAACTCCATCGAGCAGGCGCGGGTGTTTCACAAGAGCTTCGGGCTTACCGGGCTGGTCGTGACGAAGCTCGATGGCACGAGTCGCGGCGGGGCGATCGTGGGCATCTGGCGCGAGTTGAAACTGCCGATTTATTTTCTGGGGCTCGGCGAGCAGCCGGAAGATTTGCAGCCGTTCAATGTGGAGAACTACGCGAAGGCGGTCTTCGGGGCGGAAGCCTGAGGACGGAGGTTTTAACGCGGAGATCGCGGAGGGCGCGGAGAGAGGAGAGATTGATGACGCTGAGGCTTTCAAGCCACGGCCATTTCTGTGCGCAGCACGCGGGCGCGGGTGAGGGCGCGGGCGTGGTTGGCGGGGTCGATGTTGCAGCCGGTGAGGGCCACGAGCACGCGTTTGTCGGCCAGTCCCGGCAGGCGTCCGGCGAGACAGGCGGCGAGCGCGGTGGCACCCGCGCCTTCGAGGGCGACGCCGTGAGCTTCGTGCGCGGCGAGGAGCGCGAGGGCGAGATCGTCTTCGGTCACGGTCACGACGTCGTCCACGAAGGCGCGGGCGTGGGCGAAGGTGTGTGCGCCGGTCTGCGCGACTGCGAGGCCGTCGGCGAGGGTGGGCAGGGTGGCGGTGCGCACGGGGCGGCCGGCGTTGCGAGCGGCGACGAGGCCGGCGGCATGGGACGGCTCCACGCCGATCACTTGAACATCGGGGCGCAGCGCTTTGAAGGCGGTGGCAACCCCTGAGAGCAAACCGCCGCCGCCCACGGGCACGACTACGGCATCGACGTCGGGTTCGGCGAACAGCGTTTCCAGCGCGAGCGTGCCTTGGCCGGCGATGACGGCGAGATCGTCGAAGGGGTGGACGTAGGCGAGTCCGTGGGTGGCTGCGAGGGCGTGCGCGTGAACAGAGGCCTCGTCATAGGTGTCGCCGTGCAGGACAACGTGCGCGCCGAGCGTGTGGCAGCGGCTGGCTTTTACGCGCGGGGCGTTGCGGGGCATGACGACGGTGACGGGCACGCCGAGTTCGCGTCCGTGGAAGGCGAGGCCGAGGGCGTGGTTGCCGGCGGAGGCGGCGATGACGCCGCGTGCGCGCTGGGCGGCGGTCAGGCAGAGCAGGGCATGGCGGGCGCCGCGTTCCTTGAAGGAGCCGGTGGCCTGGAGGTAGTCGTGCTTCGCGATGATCTGCATGCCTGCCCGTTCGCTAAGGCGCGCAGAAAGTGCGCAGGGCGTGACGCGAACGCCGCCGGCCAGGCGGGTTTGCGCCTGGAGAACGTCGTCGAGGGAGAGCAGTGGTGGATTCATCGGAGGAAAAGGTGGGAAATTTGGACAACAAAAAGCCCCGGGCTTGCAGGCCCGGGGCGAAGGAGAGTCGTTGAAAGTGAAGTTATGCGTTCACGCGACGTGTCCATGCCCGAGCCGGCGGCGGATAATAATCATGCCGATGATCATGGCTTGGGCGTTGTGGAGACGGGACGTCATGCGAATAGGCCGGAACTGTGCCGATCTGCGGTTGAAAGGCAAGGCTGCTGCCAAAATGCGGTCGGGTGATTACAAAATAAACAGATGAAATTTTTCGGATTGAGGCGTAGGGTTTGGACGTGGCCGAGAGGTCACATAACTCCGCCAAGTCCATTGGGACAGCCGACGAAGAAAACCGCCTTAGCCGCGGTCGCGGGCATCAAGTCCGCAATAAAAATGCCGCCGCCAGCTCTGAGCTGACGGCGACTTTGTTTTAGCGTGGCGCGGGTGACGGGAGTGTCACGAGAACGCGGGCGTTGAAGAGGGTCCAGTCGGGGCCGGTGTGTTCGATGCGGGCGAGAATGGTGTTGCCCGGTTGGACGGTGCGCAGGATTGCGGGGTCGATCTGAAAAGGGGTGTCGCCGGCTTTCATGACGCCGAGGATGGCGTCGTGATCGAGGAGCAAGGTGCCGTGCGCGGCGTCGATGGAAACGATGCGGCCTTTGATCGGGTAGCCGCGCAGATCCTCGGCACGCGGGTCGCAGCCGCAGGGATCAACCTCGGCGAGCTCGGTGGCGGAGGGCAGGGTGATGAGGATGGTTGAGAGTTGAGGGTTGAGGGTTGAGAGATCGGAGGGCTGGAGGGTGGCGATCAGGACTTGGGCGGGGGTGGTGTCGGCGTCTTTTAGGCGGGCGATGGTGGGGGCCGCGCCGTCAATCACGGGGCCGATCTGGACAGGGACGCTGAGGGTGCCTCGGGCGGAGATGCGGCGGAGGAGGACGACTTGGCCGGCGGGGGTGCTTTCGACCCATGACACGAGTTGGCTGCCGTCGTCGAAGAGCACGAGGCTGGGGAAACCGAGCGGGGTGATGTCGTCCACTCGATTGGGCATGAGCCACTGTGCGCCGGCGTTGTCGGAGACGGAGACGTTTACGCGGGCGCCGTCGGTGGAGGTGAACCAGGCGGCGGCGGTGTGGATGCCGCGCGAGACGAGGACAGGGCTGTTGTGCGGAGCGGTGGCGGGCTTCCAGTTATCCTCGGACAAAATGACGGGAGCGTCCCACTGGCCGTCGTGAAAACGCGCGGTGCGGATGTCGCGCACGCCATCGGGAGAGAGTCCTCGGTAGGCGACGAGCGCGGTGCCGTCGGGAAAACCGGCGAGGGCGGGCGTGCAACCGGCGCTCACGGATGCGTCGATGATGACGGGGGCGGCGTTGGGAGTGGCGGTGCGGGCCAGCAAAGAGCCGCCTTTGCCCTCGGGTTCGATCCAGGTGACGAGGAGTTGTCCGTCGGCCAAGGGTTGGAGTGCGGCGTGGGTGGCGAGGCGGGACGGACGGTTGAGGACGACGGGGCGGCTCCAGTTGGCACCGCCATCGGTCGAGGTGGTGAGCGTGGCGAGGTTGGCGGCGGGGTGCCAAAGGGCGGCGAGGATGTTGGCGGAGGCAACGGTGAGACGAGGCGTGAAGGCGAGCGGAGTGGTTTGCGCGAGGCTTTCACCGATGGTGCGGGCGGGGCTCCAGGTGTGCGTGGTGGAGTCGAAGCGAGAGAAGCGCAGGGCGATATGGTGCTCGGGTGCGGGTTCGAGCCAGGAAAGATAAACGGTG
>JAHFTG010000068.1 GCA_023269455.1 Opitutaceae bacterium
AGAGCCAGATAGCCAGGCACTCCGGCTCGGACCAGAAAGCTGCCCGCGAGAGGATAACCAAACGGCCAGTGGTTGCCGAAACGGTCAGGCCAGAATTCGGCGAATTGCTTGGCGAGTTCGCAGTAGTAATAGGCGTCGAACGTGAGCAGCCGACCGTGCCGGAAAATGAGTAGAGAAAACGACGCGCCCAGCAGAGTGGCGGCCAGCGCGAGCAGGTGTTCGCCGGGTTTTTTAAGTGCTGCGGTCGTGTATCCGACATCGGGATTCATACGGGAAAACGAGGTTTCAACCCTTTGCATGACGCCCTGTCTCGGGAAATCCGTCATCAGTGCGGTGACGGGTGTGAGTGAGCGGGTGGCTTTGATCATGGAGATGAACCCGTGCCGGTTTATCCACTGGTTGATCGTTCCGCCTTTTCGTAAGCATCGATTCATCCAGCTTAGTGGTTGAGATACGGAGGTAAACCAGCCGACCGCAGTGAAGGTCTAGGGTCAAAAATTGTTCGCGGGAAATCACCGAGAAGGAAGAACAGCCCAACCGCATTCGCGACGAACGGATTCAAGAACAACAGCCAGGCCGCGTGATCGCCATGAACGCGACAACGACTGCACGAGACGAAATTCATGGTTGAGAAAACGTGAGGAGATTCCGGCACTGTAGAGCTTCGGATGCGCGAGTCCGTTGCGTCGCGCGTCCTCTCCCCAACGTTGTCTCATGGCGGGGTTGTAGGTTTTTGCGGCGTCGTGCAGGCGTGCGACGGAGAGCGGGCGGCCGAGATGGCGGGTGCGCAGACCGGGTAGCAGGCGAATCCACAGTTCGTAGTCGAGCGCGCAGTGTTGTTCTTCCCATAGGGGCTTATGCCGTGAGGCCGACCAGAACGTGCTCGGTTGCGGCACGAGACCGGGGAACTTGACGTAGCGACCGCAGGCGAGATTGGAAAACGCGTGGCTGAGCCGGCCTTCCTGCTGGTTCAATTCGAGTAAATCACCGTAAATAAATTCCGCTCCGGTTTTCCACGCCTCGGCGACGCGGTGCAATGTGCCGGGCAGAAAAAAATCATCACTGTTGAGCCAGCAATAGATGCTGCCCGAGCCGAGGCTGAAACCGAGGTTGATCGCATGGCTCTGGCCGCGGTCACGGGCGACGCGTGCGAAGCTCAACCAAGGCCGGTAACCATCGATTATTTTTGACGATTCATCGGTTGAACCGCCGTCGAGGACAATGAATTCCAGATGAGGGTAATTTTGAAGCAGCACGGAGCGCAGCGTTTCCTCCAAATAGTCGCCTTGTTGAAAAGAGGGCGTCACGACAGTGATCTTCGGCCAGCCCTCGGCCGAGGAGGCGAAGGGCGCGGTTTGCACATCCCATGGCCATCCCTTTCGTCTGGACGGAGGTGGTGGGAGTGAGGAGAGCATGCCGTCAAGCCGCCATGAGACGGCGGGTAGCGGCAAGGTGAGGCCGGTCGCGACGAACTCCGCGCGGTAAACGGCAAGATTGGGGAGATTTTGTCGGAAAGGCACGGGCATGGCGTGTGGGACGGGGGAACCCATGATATTTTCAATCGGATGAAGAAGCGCCGCCGGGCAAGGTGATATACCGCCAGCCGTGGCGGAAATACCAGCGCTTGGCGGTGTCAACGTAGTGGTGCATCACGGCGCGCGGGATGAGCACTTCGGCGCGCGAGGGCAAAGTAACATAATCGGCGGCGGGAGCGATGGCGCAGGGGGCGCGGGCGGCGAGCATCGCGACGAGCGCCTGTTCCAAGTAATAGGTGGTTTTTTCGCGGGCGTGGAGCGTGGCGCACCAGCGTTCCAGTTCCTCCCAATCAAGTGCGTCGCTGCGCAGGCCGCAGAGGCCCACGTTGACGAGGGGAGGGATAGGCGCGCCGGCCAGTTCCTGCAGGAGTGGACGCGAGTAACCGTAGGACTCTGTGCAGTCCACCGCGTGCAAAATACGGTTGGGCGCCGCCAGCCAGTTGAGCAGAAAATCGGGGCGACGGAAAAACAGCAGGTCTGAATCGATGACCAGCTTCCAGCCGACGGAGCCGAGGTGAACGTCGATCAGCTTTCGGATGTTGGGGTAATTGAGCCAGCGTTCGCGCAGCACCGGGAAGCGGGCGGCCGGCAGGTGAGCATCTAGCTTGGCGCGGAGTTCCCCGATATAATGGATGCGCACGCCGGGGCCGAGGCGGGTAAGTTGCGCGGTGCAGTTGGTGTCAATGGAGCCGTCGTCGTAGATTTCGGCGCGGACGGTGGTTTGCGCGGCGGCGGCGAAGGAGTGCAGGCAAAACACCGTCTGATACCAGAAGCGGCGGCCGGTCATGAGGTGCAACGTCACCGGGGGCCGGCCGGGGAACTCCGGAAGCGCTGGGAATGCGGCGGCAGTGATCTCCATCTCACGGCGCTGGCGCTCGGTCTCGCGGACGACAAACGGGCCGCCATGGCGCAGCGAGTCGCGCATCTTTCCGATCGGGGTATGGTAAAATCGAAGAAGAAGCTGGCCGGGGGTCATGGGGGGAGGAGGATCATGAACTGCGCAGCAGCCGGAAAAGCTCTATGGCCAGATTGTTTATCGGATCGAATTTGGTGAGGGTGACGTGGGCTGCCGGAATAAGGAGGTTGGCAATGCCTGTGGCCAGGGCGACGCGCGGCGCGAGGTCGGGACGTCGGGCGGCAAAGGTGAAGCCACCCAGCACGACAAGCGGTGTGAGGATCGCCGCACTGCGGCTCATGTCCGAGGCCAGCATCATGCACACCACCAGCGTCGCGGCCGCGCCTCCGCCGAGGAGCCAGGGGCGCTGCCACGCAGCGCTGACCGCAGGTAGCCAGGCGGCGCGCAGGCCCATCCACCAAGCGAGTGGCGCCCACGGCACGAGAAGGACCGCTTGGTGAACGCTGGTCGCCAAAAAACTTTTTGTCGGGCCGGAGATGGCCGGGTCGAAGGAAAACATGAGGCGCACGGCGACGTAAGGCAGTAACCCGAGCAACGGCATGAAAGCCTGCCAACTGAAACGATCCTGCGAGTCTGTGTGGCGCACCGCCAGAGCCAGTGGCAGGCCGATGATAAAACGTTCGTCTACGAATGGGCATAGGAGACAGGCGATGAACCAGGTCCAGCGGGAACGGGCGAAGGCTGCGGCGAGCAAGCCCAACCAAATCCATCCGTCATTCAGGCCCAGCCAGCCGACGGGCACAAGCACGGCCGAGGTGCTGGCAAACAGAAGCGTGCCACCAAAAACGAAGCGTGGGTCGGCCAGTCTTTGGACGTGAAGCCGAGCAACGTAGAAGGTCGCCGCCACCGCGCCGAGCCATGGGATCGCAAAGGCCGCCCAGCCTCGCAACCCGAGCACGTGGCACACGAGCGGAGGCAAAAGCCGCCAGAGCATGGCAGGTTCTATGTCGCGGCGAAAAGGAGCCTCGCACTGGAGAAGGAACGTGTGGGCGCGGTCCCATTGAAACGTGCCTGGCAGGTAGTCGCGCATGAGCCACAGGCGCGGTGCGAAAAACAACACGCTTAACGCGAGAGCCCCCAAGGTGCAGAGTAACGCAAGGCGCAGCGGATGATCGGTCTTGGGCGTGGTCATGTGGCGAGGCCCTCGAAGCGCCCGCATGCACCCTGCCAGCGGATACGGGCGGAATGGCCGGACCAGGCGCGGTAGGAAAACCAGGCTTTCAATCGGCGGGGCGCGACCGTCCATGCAGGGATACGCGGCCAGGGGCAAAGGTGGTGGCGGGCGAGCACTTGCACCCAAGATTTCTGGATGCCGCGATTCAGACGCGCGAGATATGCGGGATCAAGCCGGCCGACTGGGATGAGATGGGTGAGCGAGAGCTCGGGGAAATAAGCGACTTCCCAACCGGCGGAAAAAAGCGTGAGCACGATATCGTTGTCGCCGCCCGAGGTGAGCTCACCGCCGCGCCGGTCGGTAAGGCCGTGTTCGGGGGCGTCGAGCCAGACTTGAACGGCTTCGCGGCGCAGAACCATGCCGGCCCCGATGGGCGCGCACAACGGATACGCGCGGGGGGGCTTTTCGGCGGGGGCGATGATCGGCTGTTGTCCGAGTTCGCGGAGCGCCAGCAGATCGCGAAACTCGCGGATCCAATCGGCGGGAGGCTTTTCAAATTCGGGCAGGCTGCGCCCGCCAAAAGCACCTGCGCGAGGGTGCGAGATGGAAAGGCGGAGCGCCTGTTCGAGGTAGTCGGGGGCGAGGACGTTATCGTCGTCTGCAAAGACGCAGAGGGCGGTGGAGGTTTCACGCAGGCCGCGCCGGCGCGCATGAGTCAGGCCGGGCTCGGGTTCGCGGATGATGCGGAGGTTCGCGAGGGCATCGGCGCCGCATGCGATGGCGGGGGCGGAAGCGTTGTCCACGAGGACGCATTCCCATTGCGAGGCGGGCAGGGTTTGCGAGCGCAGGCCGGCAAGGGTGCGCGCGAGGCGGCCGGGATGCGGGTTGTGCGCGCAGATGATGACGCTCAGATCCATCAAGCGTCGGCGCGCACGTAGAGTGCGTCGCCTTGGTCGATATTACCGTTGGCCCAGTCGGCGGTGTTCAGTCGCGCAAGGCGGAAACCGGCGGCGCGCAGAAACGCATGCACCTCGTGGAACTGGGCACCTTTTTCGTAAATCGATTCAAATGTCACCTCCGTGTAGATGCAGCGGATCCGGCGAAGAAGGCCGCCCGCGCCTTGCAGGATGCGAAGCTCGGCACCCTGACAGTCCAGCTTGAGCAGATCGATGTCCACGAGGCCTGCTTCCGCCGCAACTTCTTCAAGTCGGCGGGCAGGCACGTCAATCTGACGGGTGCCCTCGGGGAATCCGAGCGATGACAGATAACCATCTCGCAGCGGAAAAAGTGACGAGGCGGCGTCAAAGTTTTGCAGAAAAAAGGGGAGAGTGCCGTTTTGTTCGGCCAGAGCGACGGCTGCGACGTGGATGTTGGATTTTGAGGAGAAACGCGCGCGCAGTTCGGAGGCACGCGCAGGATTCGCTTCAACTGCGAGCAGATGCACGGGGTGAAATACGATATCGAGGGCGGCGCTCACTTCGCCGGTGTGGGCACCCGCATCAATGATGGTGCGGCAGGGGCCGGGAATGAGCTTGCTCCAGTCCAGCGCGTCATAGCCGAGGCGGCGGTCGCGAAGAATCTGGGATGCATCCGCCATACGGCCGTGGCAGGCAAGGCGTGTCGCGTAACCCGCGAGCCCGAATTTTCTAAGGAGAAAACGGCGATCAAACATGATGGGTTGGGATTGCTAGGTCGGCGGGTTACGCGCGTTGCTGCACGACTTGCGCAGGCACGCCGACGGCGATGGAGTGGGGTGGCAGGTCCTTCGTAACAACCGCACCCGCGCCGACGACGCAACCGTCGCCGATGCTGACGCCGCCGAGCACGGTGACTCCTGCGCCCAGCCACACGTCGCGGCCGATTTTTGTGGGGAGGGCGATGTCGGGTTGCGAGCGGATCGGTGTGCCGGCCGGCGGGACGGTATGATTGGACGACAAGATGCGGCAGTGCATCGAGACAAGCGTGTCGTCGCCGATTTCAACGTCGCCGTGGCCATAAACGACGGCGTAAGGCCCGATAAAAACATTTTTCCCGAGCACCACGCGGCCGCCATACGGGTGCAGCAGCACTCCGGATTCGAGATGGGTGAAATCGCCCAGTTCAACGAGTCCGCGTCGCGCGGGCGCAGGGCCGAGAGAGACTTGGCTACCCGGCTCGATGCGCACGCCTTTGCCGACCACGACTCCGGTGAACGAAACCATGCGCGCCCGCCAGCCGGCAAGAGTTCTGGTGAGGCGGTGGTGGAGGATTTGGAGCGAGTGGCTCATCACGAGGGGCGGAGGCGGCGAGGCCAGGTCAGCGACTTGAGGGACAGCGCATGTTTTTCAACCAGATGCCAGCTCGCCACTCCCAGTGCGAGGGCAATGACATAGCCGACGATCAGGTAGGCGGTGAACCCAAACTGTTCGAAACCGAAATGAGCGAGAGTCTGTTGCACGGGATAACCGTAAACGTAGAGACCGTAACTGTAATCTCCCTTCACCTGGGTTTCAAAATTTTGAAGAGGACCACTATACGCGATCCAAAGGAGCACGAGCGGCAGCGCGAAGGGAGAAAGCCATATATGGAAACCGAAGTGCCAGCTCGGGATGAGCACGACGAGCGCGACCAACGGAACCCAGACGTGACTCAAAATAGACTTGGTCTGTTCCCGCCACGAAGCCAAGGCAGCGCCAGCGAAGAAATGAAGGGTGAGGAGCTTGCCAGGCGTGTCGTAGAGGCGACCAATCCAAGAGGGCAACCAAGTGTGCCCGTTGAGAGCCCATGCACAGTTGAGGAAGAGCAGGGCGGCAATCCCGATCGTTCCCAAGACGCGGAAACGCGTGAATAGTCCGATCACGCCGAGGATCGTGAAGATAAGATAACACGAGCCTTCGTAATAGATCGTCCACAGCGAGCCGTTCCAGTCCCCGGCCCAGGGCCGGCCGTCGGGAAAAGGTCCGATGGCGATTTGTGCCCGGGGGTTTATCAGATTGTGCCAAACGTAGCCGAAGGACGACGGGGTGAGCGTGAAGAAATCTTCCGGAACGTTGTGAGTGGTGAGCCAAAGCAGAGGGGTTAAAACAAAAGCGGTCACCGCGAGACAGACCCACAACGCAGGCGCTAGGCGGAGAAACCGGTTCCACAGAAATCTTCCGGCGAGAGGATGACGGTGCCAGCTCAGGGTGACGAGCCAGCCGCTGAGGACGAAAAAACACTGCACGCTTATCGAGCCCACTCCGGTGGTGCCTCCGCTCCACCGCGTCAGCCACTCCTGTCCAAACCCTCCCAAAAAATGCGCGTGGCTGTAAATCACGAGGCTCGCGAGCAACAACCGCAGGCCACCGATGGAGTTTAGACGGTCGGGAGCGGTGATCATGGAGATGCCCGGCGCCGACGCTGCTGCCAGCGCAGGAGCGTGACGGCTGGAACGACCGGTTTGAGCAAGCGCACGAGCGGGTGGCGGCTGCTCGGCGGGTTGCCCCCGAGGCGGCGGCAGAGCGCGACGGCGCGGCAGGCATCGGCAGTCGCGCCGAGCGAGGCCAGTTCGGCGGCGGCCCGTTCCGTTTCGGAGATGAGCGCGTCCGAGATGGCAGGGGCGGCGGGATCGTTGGCGTATTTTTCAAGGGCCGCGAGTCGGCAGCGCCAGCCGCGCGCGTAGTCGTGACTGAAGCTTTCGGGACGGCGGAGCGACCAAGTAAGAACCTCGGGCACGTGGTGCCAGCGCACCCCGGCGCGGGCGAGGCGGATGTGAACATCGGCATCTTCCCAGATGGAGAGAGACTCGTCGCAGCCACCGACGCGGGCCCAGGCGTCGCGGCGGATGCAGGAGTTGTTGAGGCCCATCGCGGTTGTCAGAAGAGCGCGGTGCGGGGCGCGCTCAAGGGAGACGGGGTCGTAGCGCCAAGCGATCTGGAGGGCGCCGCGTTCGTCGTCGTCGATCCAGTCGGCATCGCAACTGACGACATCATGCGCGTCGTCGCAAAACGGGCGCAGCCTTTCGAGGAAATGAGGGGAGATGCGGTCGTCGGCGTCGTGAAAGTGAAACCATTCCGTTTGCACGGCTGAGGCGAGTTGGTTGCGTGCATGGGCGACGCCGCGATTCGGGTTGGGCGTGAGGATGCGCCAGCCGAGTTGACGGGCAACTGCCACGGTGTCGTCGGTGCTGCCGTCGTCATAGCAAAGGATGCGGTCAAACGGCACGGTCATCGCGTGCAGATACTCGGCGAGCCGCGGAAGGTAGCGCGCGGCGTTGTAGCAGGGGATGAGGAGGGTGTGCTGGCCCACGAGATTCAGCGAACGATCAGCTTAGCTGATGCGCCCAGAGGTTATCTTCGGGTAGAGATGAGGTGGGGTCAAAAGGGTCTCCGTTTATTGTGAGAAGCGCGTAGTTAAGCGAGCGAAGCCAGTCCAGCGTTGTTTCAGGCGGACCATAATCGAATTCAACGGGCTTGTATTCAAAAAGGATGTCGAGGGGAAGGCGCGGGGTCGCGGCGAGCAGCGAGCGGAGGATGTTGAACTCGTGCCCTTCGACGTCGATTTTAACCAGGTCTAGGCAGTCGGGCGGAATCAGGGCGGCCAGTTCGGCTGCGGGGAGGACGGGAACGTGCAGCGGGATGGCGCGCAGATCCCCGGTGACTGGTCCGCTGGCGAGGCGGCTTCCGCCCGTATTGGCGGCGTGCGGCGCGATCATGCGGAGCAGGGCGGGGGTGTCCGAGACGGCCGCGGTGCATAGCTCGATGTTGGTGAGGCCGCTGAGCGCGGCGTTGCGCAGGAGCGCCACGGAGTGTGCCGGCGTGGGCTCGATGGCGAAGACCCGTCCGTCCCGCAGCGCGAGAGCGCGCGCGGCGCGCAGGGTGAACAGTCCCATGTGGGCGCCAAAATCGACGGCACCGCGTGCGTCTTGCAGCAAGGCGTCGTAACGCGCCAGCGTCGCCAGTTCGTAACCGCCGCGGAAAAGAATCTCGCGTTGCACATAGTCCGAGTCGTCGAGATCCATGACGACGCCGGCCTTGACGGTCGTGCGCACGACGCTGACGCCGAGAAGGCGTTTGAGCAGCGTGATGAGACGCAGGCGTCCCGGATGTTCGCCGGAGCGGCAGTAACGGGCGACGAGACGGTGGCGCCAGTCGGGAGGGGTGGGATGATTCATGGGGAGACAAGGCCGCGCACGGTCGCAAGAGCATCGGCCCGACCGGGCGAGGTATCCGCCACGCGCACGGCGACGTGCGCGTGGCCGCATGCAAGGGCGAGTCTCGAGTAGAACGGATGGAACGGACGGGGCATCAATTCCACGATTCGCGCGCCAGGCGGGGTGAAAACCATGTTGGCGAAAGCCGCTCCGTGAAGGCCGACCATCACGCGCGCGGAGGTGCAGTGGGAGAGGACTTCCTTTGGCGAAAGGCTTCCCAGATCGACCGGCTCGAGCTGCGGAAGTCCGGCCGCAAAATCCCGCTCCCACGTGGTCGCACGATTGCTCACACCGCTGCGATCAAGCCACAACGAGCCTCCGGGGGCAGCTGGGGCCTCGGGCACGCCGGCCAAGGTGCGCAGCGTGCGGACCGTCCATGCGTTTGGCTCGAAATGGCGGGAAAGGCGGTTTGTAAACAAGAGCTGTTCGCAATGCCAGTGGTCGAGATCCTGCAGCCAGACGATTTTCTGATGGAAGCCGAGGTGACGCAGCCAGGCGGTTTTGGATTCCTCGATGTAGCGGGGCACCAGCAATTGGTCGATGTGCGGTAGGAACGCGCGGGCCAGGGCCAGCTTGGGCAGGCTTTCGATCAGGAAATGGTAGAACGTTTCACCGCCCAGCGTCGCCAGCGAAAGGCTGATGCCCGGGAGCGGACGCGCTGGTGGAAGGCCCGGCGTCGCGAAAACGGGATGCGCGTCGAGGGGGGTGTCCCATACGTCGAGGGTTTCACGAATAACCGTGCGGGCGGCGGGCACGTAGCAGATGCCGCTCGCGCCAATAAGGCCCGCGCCGGACATGGCGAACAGCCGCCGCGATGGTTCCGCCGAGAAATAGGCGCGATCTTCGCCGGCAAGGGTGCCCGGAACGCCGTCGGAAAAACGCGTTGGACCGATCAGGCAGGCCGCGCCCCTTTCCTCGAAAAGCACGCCGCTGAATCCGGGGGAGGTGTGCAATGCGCCGGGAGCGGCATCCAATCCTTCGGGAAACATCTTGACGAAGGGCTCATGGCGCACCGGCAGCGACTTCGCCGCGCGCTGCCAGGCTTTGCTCAGGGGGAGTTTCGC
>JAHFTG010000069.1 GCA_023269455.1 Opitutaceae bacterium
TCGTCGTATTGCGGGAAGAAACGCTCGACGGTCTCGACGATGGGTTTCTGGGTGTTGCGGGCGAGGGAGAGGACGTTGAAGAGCGGGCCGGGCTTGGGGTTGGTCTTGTCCTTGAAGAACAGCTTGCTCTCGGTTTCGACGACCTGCTTGAGGAGCGATTCGGACTCGTCGGCGTCGAGGATGGTGAAGTTTTTCTGGAGGCCGATGGCGTCGCCGTAGATGCGGAGGGCGCGGTTGCCGATGGAGTGGAAGGTGCCGCCCCAGAAGCGGCCCGGCTCGATGCCGGTGAGCTCCTGCACGCGGTGGAGCATTTCCTTGGAGGCCTTGTTGGTGAAGGTGAGGAGGAGGATCTCGGCGGGGCGCACGCCTTTGGAGAGGAGGTAGGCGACGCGGTAGGTGAGAGTGCGGGTCTTGCCGGAGCCGGCGCCGGCAAGGACGAGGAGAGGGCCGGGCTCGGCGGTGACGGCGCGGTATTGTTCGTCGTTCAAGGCTGCGCGGAAATCGATGGGCGGGACGCCGGGGTGGGCGGGGCGGTCGTTGTTATCGAGGAAAATTTCCATGCGCAGGCGGTCAGGCTTTAGGAAAGGGAAGGGGAGGCAAAGAAGAAAAGGGTTTTGGGGGCGGCGGGCGGAATTTGGCTGCCTTTCTGGCGGGGAGGGGTTCATGATGAAGCCATGAACATGGTGATTCTTGCAGGCACGAACCGGCCCGGCAGCAATACGCGCAAGGTGGTCGCGCAGTTGGAGACGATTTACACCGATCTCGGCTATATGCCGACCATCTTGGATCTGGCGGAGCTGCCGCCGGAGATTTTTTTGGCGTCGGCTTATGCGGAGAAACCGGCGTCGTTTGCACGGTTTAACGAGGCGATTCTGGCCGCCGACGGGCTGCATGTCGTGACGCCGGAATATAACGGCGGGATGCCGGGCATCCTGAAATATTTCATCGATATGCTGAAGTTCCCGGAGAGCTTCGAGCGGAGGCCGGTGGCATTCACGGGGATCGCGGCGGGCGTGTGGGGCGCGTTGAGGCCGGTGGAGCAGTTGCAGGCGGTTTTTGGTTATCGCAACGCCTACATTTATCCCGAGCGGGTTTTTATTCCGGCGGTGTATGGCCATCTCGGGGCGGACGGCAGCATCACGACGCCGGAGGTGCTGGACCGCCTTAAGGCGCAGGCGGGCGGGTTTGTGGTGTTTGCACGGGCGCTCAAGAAGGGGTGAGCGTCGGGATGGACTTTGTGTTCAGCGGGAGCCGCGGGTATGGGTTACCAGTCGAGCTTGATGGCGGATGTAGCCTTTTTCACGGCGGCGGACGACTTCGGCGGTCCCGCCTTATCTCGATCTTTCGAGCTTAGATGTATTCGCGGCGGAGATTGCTGGGGAGCAATCCGAGTTCTTCGCGATACTTGGCGACGGTGCGGCGGGCGATGTTGATGCCCTTTTCCTGGAGTTTTACGACGATCTCCTGGTCACTCAACGGATGGCTGCGGTCTTCGACGGCGATGAGATCGTTGATCATTTCTTTCACGCTGGTGTTGGAGACGGAGGCGCCGCTGTCGTTCTGGTAGCCGGGGGTGAAGAAGAATTTGAAATCGAAAACGCCGTGAGGGGTTTTGATGTATTTGTTGGCGATGGCGCGGCTGACGGTGGTTTCGTGGACGCCGACGACATCGGCGATCTGCGTCATGGTGAGCGGGCGGAGTTTGGAGACGCCTTCGGCGAAGAACTCGCCCTGGACTTTGATGATCTCGCGGGTGATTCGCTCGATGGTCTGCTGGCGCTGCTCGATGGAGTTGATGAGGAACTTGCCGGAGCGGATGCGTTCGCGGAGGTAGTCGCGCTCGCCTTTCGACAACGAACCTTTGGCGATGAGATCCTTGTAGGTGCTGGAGATGCGGAGGCGGGGGATGTAGTCGCTGTTGAGGTGGATTTTCCACTCGCCGTCGTCTTTTTCCACGGTGACGTCGGGAACGACGACACGGTTGCTGTCTTCGGCGAAGCGGCGGCCGGGCGCGGGGTCGAGCGCGCCGATCTCCTCGATGGCTTCCTGCACGTCGTCGGTGTGGACGCCGAGCTTGCGCGCGATCTCGGGGATGCGGCGGCGCGTGAGGAGGGCGAAGTGGTCTTTGATGATGCGGGAGGCGAGGCTGTCGCCACGGCTTTTGGCCTGAAGCTGGAGCAGAAGACACTCTTCCAAGCTGGATGCGCCGATGCCGGCGGGCTCGAAGGTCTTGAGCTGGCGAACGGCTTCTTGAACGACGTCGAGAGCCATGCCGGCTTGCAGGGCGACGTCGGAAGGCGTTTGGGTGAGGAAGCCGCGGTCGTCGATGCTGCCGACGAGGTAGCTCATGGCCTTCAGCACGTCGTCGGGAGTGTCGGCGAGTTCGGCCTGGCGGATGAGGTGTTCCTGGAGGGAGGTTTCGATGACGAGCGAATCGAAGAAATGCTGGCGGCGCTCGGCGTCTTCGGCGGTGTAGGGCTGGGTGCCGCCGGCTTGGGACATGTAGTCTTTCCAGTCGTCGTCGAGCTTGGTGAGGATGTCGTATTCCTTGGAGAAATCCATCTCCTCGCGGTTGTCCGCCCCTTCGCCGCTTTCGTTGTTTTCGTTGGCGCTGTCCTTCTGCTCCTGGTCGAGGCTGACGCCTTCCATGGGGAGCTCTTCGAGGGTCGGGTTGCTCTGCAACTCCTCTTGGATGACGGAGCGGAGATCGAGTGCGGCGACCTGAAGGATTTTAAGCGAATGCCGGAGCTGCGGCGCCAGAACCAAGGACTGGTTCTGGCGTTGGCGCAGATCGTGGCTGAAACCGGGGCCGCTCATGAAATCGTGCCAGGCGGGACGGCGGCGGGCGAGGCATCGGCCGTGCCCGGGCAATCGGTCCAGCCCATGATTTCTTTGAGGTAAACGCCTAGTTTTTCGTTGGTCGGGCCGTAGCCGTCGCTGTAGAGGTAGATTTCGAGATCGTTCATCATCTCGTAGGCACTGGCGTAGCGTTTTTCGCGGTCACGTTGGAGGGCCTTTTGGATGATCGCTTCGAGCTTCGGCGGGATGTCGGGGCGGAGGCTGGCGAACTTCGGGATGGGCAGGCTGAGGATATTTTGACGCGAGGTGAGGCGGTCGATGTCGCGGAAGATGTTTTTGCCGAGGAGGAGTTCGGTGAGGACGATGCCGAGGGGGAAAAGATCGGCGCGGGCGTCGGTCACGGCGTAGCTGGCCTGTTCGGGGGAGAGGTATTCGTCTTTGCCGGCGATGACCTGACCTTCCTCGTTGTGCATGAGGTCGAGGGCCTTCGCGATGCCGAAGTCGGTGAGCTTCACGTCGCCTTCGTGGGCGATCATGACGTTCTTCGGGCCGATGTCGCGGTGGACGATGCCGAGGAGGCGGCCGTCTTTGTCGCGTTTTTGGTGGGCGTAGGTGAGGCCGCGCGCGATGCGGGAAACGATGAAGGCGGCGAGGTCCACCGGCATCTGGCGACCGAGGGCGGCGTGGCGTTCGAGGAACTGCTCGAGGTTAACGCCCTGCACGAACTCCATCACCATGAAATACTGGCCGCCGATCTGGCCCAGATGGTAGGTCTGGACGATGTTGGTATGAATGAGATTCGCGACGAGCCGGGCTTCTCCGATGAAATTTTTTTGGAACTCGGGGATGGTCGAATACTCTTCGCGGATGAGTTTGACCGCGACGGTCTTGGTGAAGCCGCCGGCCCCTCGCTGGACAGCCTCGTAAACCACGCCCATGCCGCCCTCTGCGATAGTGCGGATCATCTCGTAGTGAAGCTCGTTGAAGATATGTTTGATGGCGGCCACGGTGGGGAAGAGAAGGCGAGAGAGCGTCCGCTGGCAAGAGGCGAAATCAGGCCTAGCATGGAAAGTGCTACACTCATTGACAGGCATCAAAGGGGGGCTATTTTACACGGTTATGATAACCTTAAGCCCACGCGCAGCGACCCAGGTCAGGACGATGCAGGCGGACCTGCCGGCAGACGGTAAATCACTCCGCGTTTTGATGGAGACGGGCGGTTGCTCGGGGTTTCAATACGGGATGTCTTTTGACGAGGCGAAGGCGGGCGATCAGGCGTTCGAGAGCGAAGGCGTTAAGATTTTGGTCGATCCCACGAGTCTCGCCTACTTGGACGGCTCGCACATCGACTTTGACGACGGGCTGCACGGCAAGGGCTTCGAGATCAAGAATCCCAACGCCCAGAGCACCTGCGGCTGCGGGAAGTCTTTTAATTGATACGAGTCGCGGCGCGCCCAGTGGTCACGCCGCCTATCCCGGAAATTGAATTTGGACGTCGGGTTCAGCTCGCTTTGACGGCGGCGTGCAGCGCCACGATGCCGAAGGTCATGCGATTGACGCTGACGGAGGCGAAGCCCGCTTGGCGGATTTCGGCGGACATGGCCTCATAATCGGGGTAACGCTCGATGGAGGCGTTGAGGTAATCGTAGGCGGCGCGATCTCCCGTGACCAAGCCCGCGAAAACCGGCAAAATGCGTTTCGTGTAAAAATAGTAGAGCGGACGGAACCAGGACTGCGGTTGCGAGAATTCGAGGACGTAGAGGCGTCCGCCGGGGCGCAGCACGCGGTGCATCTCGCGGAGGGCCTGGAGGCGGTCGGCCATGTTGCGCAGGCCGAAGGAAACGGTGACGGCGTCGAAGGTCGCGTCGGCCAGCGGGAGGGCCATGCCGTCGCCTTGGAGGAAAACGACGTTGAGGGAGCGTCCGCCGGTGCGCTGCTTGACGATGGCTTCGTCGAGCATCGGCTGGCAGAAATCCATACCGGTGATCTTGGCCGTCCGCGGCAGGCTTCGGCTGAGGGCGAAGGCCACGTCGCCGCTGCCGGTGGCGAGGTCGAGGATGTCGTGCGGGGATTGGCGTCGGACGGCTGCGACCAACCGGCGGCGCCAGCAGGTGTCCACGCCGCCGCTCAACAAGCGGTTCGCCACGTCGTAGCGACGGGCGATGCGGGCGAACATGGAGTTGACGGCGACAGGATCGGGCATGGTGGAAGAAGCCAAAGCAAATGCTCTAAGGGTGCGGGCGGCGTTGGCACGAGCTTAAAGCGGGCGCGGGCGTTGGGAGCGGATCGTCCTCAAGGTTTTTACCAAGGGGGCGAACATAAAAAATCAACTGATTTTACTGCTTTTTAAAAGCCACGTAAGGCACTTATGGCGTGAGGTATAATCTGATTTTAAAAGCAAAAAAGCAGGTTGGGGGATGATTCACGGAAGCGAAAGTGCGGAACTTTTGGCGCTAATTTCAATCTGCTAGGCAGTTGATGAAACGCCCCTTGTGATCTTTTTAGCCGATTTTTTATATAAAAAGCGTCCTGAGGAGTTGACGTAATTTAACACTGGGAAATAACTTAAACCAATCCTTAACTGATCCAACAAAGTAAACTACCATGTCCAACAACCTGACCAAACGCGAAATCGTCCTCGAAATTTATGAAAAGACCGGCTTTCCCCAAAAGGAAGTCGTCGCCACCGTGCAGATGACCCTCGACATCATCCAGAAGGCGCTGGCCGATGGGCGTAATGTCGAACTGCGCAACTTCGGCGTGCTGGAAGTCCAGAAACGCAAGTCCCGCATCGGCCGCAATCCGAACAAGCCCGAAGCCGAGGTCGTCATCCCCGAGCGCGCGGTCGTTAAGTTCAAGTCCGGCAAGATTCTGAAGCAGCTCCTCAAGAAGCTGGATATCTCGAAGCTCTGAGCCGTCTCACGGTTTAATGTTTTTCCAAGGCCGGCGTGATCGCCGGCTTTTTTTGTGTCCGGGCGGCGAAGGTGTTTTTGTATTCGCCCTCGGCGGCGGCGTTTTCCAACGTCGGCTTTTCCCATGGCCCAGTTCCAGTCTTTGCCCGGTTTCCGCGAGTTCTATCCTGATGCGTTGGCGCGTCGGAATCACATTTTCCGCCTGTGGCGGCAGACAGCCAACACGTTTGGCTTTCAGGAATACGACGCGCCCGTGCTGGAGCCGCTCGAACTCTACAAGACGAAGTCGGGCGACGAGATCGAGGGGCAGCTTTTCAGCTTCACCGACAAGGGCGGGCGCGAGGTCGCGCTGAGGCCGGAGATGACGCCGACGGTGTGCCGTCTGGTGGGCGAGAAGGCGAGTTCGCTGAAGCGGCCGATCAAGTGGTTCAGCATCGCGGAATTCTACCGTTACGAGCGCATGCAGAAGGGGCGCGGGCGGTGTTTTTTTCAGTTGAACGCGGATATTTTTGGCGAGCCGGGCGTGGAGGCGGAGACGGAACTGATCTCGATGCTGGTGCAATGTTTCGCGGGCTTCGGACTCACGGCGGAGGATTTTTATGTGCGGCTGAGCGACCGGAATCTGTGGTTTTATTATCTGGAGGCGCTCGGGCTGGACGAGGTTCGCGTGAAGGGGATTTTGAGCGCGGTGGATCGTTTCGAGAAACTGGGCGACGATGCGTTCAAAGACTACGTCACGCAGTTTGGCGCGTTGGATGAAGGCGTGAAGGCGAAGGTGCTGGCGTTCTTGCAGATCAAGTCGCTGGCGGCGCTGGAGGCGGCGGTCGCGGGGATTCCCGGCGACAAGCTCACGGCGCGGTTGGCAGATTGGCGGAAGCTGCTGGGGAATCTTAATGCGATGGGGCTGGGCGCGTTCGTCGAGGTCGATCTCGGTGTGGTGCGCGGGCTGGCCTATTACACGGGTTTTGTTTTCGAGGCGTTTGATCGCAAGGGCGAGCTGCGCGCTCTGGCGGGCGGTGGTCGCTACGACAGCCTGGTAGGCAAACTCGGCTACGGCGAAATGCCGGCGGTGGGGTTTGGCGTGGGTGATATGACGTTCGCGCTGTTGCTGGAGCAGCGCGGGCTGACGCCGGCATTCGTGCCGACGACGGATGTCTATGTGGTGATCGGCGGCGAGGCGGAACGGGCGGCGGCGTTTGGCGACATCTTCGCGTTGCGCGCGGCGGGTTTCCGTGTGGATTATCCGCTGAAGGATGTGGCGTTCGGGAAGCAGTTTAAAATCGCAGCGGAGTCGGGCGCGAAGCTGGCGTTGATCTACGGCACGGACGAACTGGCGAAGGGCGTCGTAAAGATTCGCGTGCTGGGGGATCGCAGCGAACACGAGGTGCCGCGCGATCAGGTGGCGTCGGCGGTGCGGGATTTTTTTGCGGGCGGGGCGGAGTGAGGGTGCGGCGGAAACGGATTCGGAGTTTTTAACCACTAAGGGAATCGCCCAACAGGGCGATTCGGTGGGAGCGGTTTCGGCCAATGGCCTTCACGGTTGAGCGGAGGCGCGGCTGATGCCGCGAAGGCGATTTTAACCGAGGTTGCCGGGGCCGAAGGCGCCGGGGAGCAACGTGTCGAGGGAGAGGTCGAGGCGGTCGTCGGAATCGCACACGGAGACGACGCGGGCTTGGGGGCCGAATTCGTTGATGACCTGGCGGCAGGCACCGCAGGGTGGCGTGGCGGTGGGCGTGGGCGTATAGATCACGACGCACTTCAACTTTTTTTCGCCGGCGGCGATGGCGGTGAAGATCGCGGTGCGCTCGGCGCAGTTGCACAGGCCGAAGGAGGCATTTTCGATGTTGGTGCCGGTGTAGGTCTTGCCGGAGCCGGCGAGGACGGAGGCACCCACGGCGAATTGCGAGTAGGGCGAGTAGGAGGATTTGGCGGCGGCGCGGGCGAGTTTTTCGAGACGGGTGAGGGCGGCGGCGGTCATAATAGGCGGGTGGTTATTTGCAGACTACTGTGGCAGGTGGCCGGCTTTGACGGCTTGGGCGATCATGGCGGCGGCGTAGGTCCAGACTTCGGCGGCGCCGTCCTCGATGTGGCGGTTGCGGGCGATCACGCGATCGCTGGTGATGCCGTGCATGCGCCAGGCGGCGCCTTCGGTGAGGCAGTTGAGAAGCATCGGTTGAAAGCGATCCATTGCGGCGGCGAACTTCGCCTCGGGCGTGGCGCGCGCTTCGAACTCATCCCAGAGGGCGCGGAACTCGGCGCACTGGTCGGGCGGGAGCAGGCCGAAGAGGCGGTCGGCGGCACGGGCTTCGCGTTCGTGCTGGTCGGCCATGCGCGCGGTGTCGTAGGCGAAGGTGTCGCCCGCATCGATCTCCACGATGTCGTGGATGAGGAGCATTTTCAGGACGCGGAGGACGTCCACGTGAGGCGTGTTGGCGTGCTCGGCGAGGACGAGAACCATGAGGCAGAGGTGCCAGGAATGCTCGGCGTCGTTCTCGTGCCGCCGGCTGCCGGTGACGAGCGTCTGGCGGAAAATATCCTTCAGTTTATCGACCTCGATGATGAATCGAATCTGCCGGGCGAGGCGGGTGTTTTCCATGTGTCAGGGGATGTCGGCGCGGCTGCGAACTTGGCGTGCGCGGAGATGGTCGAGGGCGGCGGCGGCAAACATGCCGCCGATGAGGATGGCGGTGCTGATCCAGCGGCTGTGCGGCGTCTCGGCGAAGTTCACCGGGAAGGCCAGCAGCACGGTCGCAATGACGACGTGGGCGGAAAAAACCGCGAGGGAGTGACGGCCGAGAAAGGCGAGCGGACGCCATTGCATGATCGACGGGAAGCGCGCGACCGCCAGGTGGACGAGGTAGGCGATCAGGGCGAAGTCGAGGAGGCGCAGCGGGGCGAGATTGTTTTTGTTGGTGAGAACGTCGAGCAGCGGCAGCGAGAAGGGCGGCGGCAGATAGGCATGGCGCACGCAGTACAGGAAGGCGGCGGTGGCCACCAGAAGAGCGATGAGCCATGCGCGGGGCGGGGGGAGCAGGACTTGGCGGCGGGCATAGGCGTGACCGAAGATGATGCCTGCCACGAATAGCAGTTGCCATGTGCCTGGGTTGAACGCGCCGGTGTTGATCACGCCGGCCGCGAACGGGTGTTGGGGAAGGAACGCATTGGAGAGCATCCAGAGCGCGAGGCTCATCCAGAGCAGGCGTCCGCGATAGCCGTTTTCCAACCAGCGCAGCAGGAACGGCAGCGTGAGCATGAACACGCAATACATCGGAAGAATGTCCATCAGGCCGGGTTGGTAGAGCAGGACGGGTCCGGCGAAGAGCGCGCCCCACGGCGCGTCGTGCATGAGAGGAGGCGAGCAGCCAGGCGCATGGCCGGTGACGTGAGTGTAGCCGAGCACCCATGCGAAAACCGCGAAATAGGCGGCGAGGTGATAGCGGTAGATGATCGCGGCCCGATGGAAGCCGGCATTGCGCATCTCGACGAACGGGCCGTGATCCAGCTTCCGCGTGTAAACCAGCCCGGCGAGGAAGCCGGCGAGAAAGACGAAGCCTTCCGCCGCGCTCACGAAGCCGAAGATGTGGTTGGTGGACATCTGCAGCTCGCTGGGGATGTGGTTCAAGGCCATGAACACCAGCATCAATCCGCGCAGCGCATCGAGGTGCACCAGGCGTGACGATTTTTTCTCCGGGATGTGGCTGGCGGCGGAACTCACTCGGGTGACAGCAACGGGAATCGCTCCCGTCCGCAAGGGGGTTGCGGCGCGCGGATCGCAGAATTTTTGAACCGGCTGAGGCGCTGGCGGTAACAACGTGTCATGCCGGTTGAGTGAACTCAGTTGCTCTTGGGGGCCGGGGCGGCGGGCTCGACTTGGAGGTCTTCGGCGAGGCTGTCTCGGGGGTTGGCGACGAGGCGGGTGCCTTCGGCGAGACCATCGACCACCTCGATCTGCACGCCGTAGTCACGGCCGAGTTTAACGGGTTGGAAGTGGATGCGATTATCCGCCGTGAGCGTGGCGACGAGCGGGCCGGTCGGGCGGATGATGATGGCGT